>CAZXWD010000011.1:0-52253 GCA_964644135.1 uncultured Bacteroidales bacterium
TTCATTGTTCATTGTTAATTAATAATCATAGATTCTCTTTCCCATTATTATAGCTTTAACTTTGCAAAAAAGAACGAAATGAAATTCAAGACAGGAGACAAGGTTAAATTCCTGAATGAGAAAGGCGGGGGAGTGGTAACAAAGATCATAAGCCCAACAATGGTGAACGTGATGATCAGCGATGGGTTTGAAATACCCGTTATGACCGGCGACCTTATCCCGGTTGCAACGGAAGGCAAGGCTGCTTCAATGTTCGAAGAGGACCTGGGTGTTGATTTTAAACCGGAAGCTGAAAGCAGAGGGTCTCAAAAAGCCGAAAGAGAAATTGGGGAGGAGCCTGAAGAGGAATCACGGCTGCTTCCGCTGGTCAACTTTTCTTTCCGCACAAAAAATGAACCGGGCATTTACCTTGCCTATGTTCCCCACGACCAGAAATGGCTGGTTACCGGTGAACTGGACATCTACCTGGTCAACCACACAGGCTATGATGTGATCTTCAGCCTTTTTATGAAAAAAGAAGATAGATATGAAGGGGCGGATTACGATGTGATCCCACCCAGGCATAAGATTTTGCTCGACACCATTGAGCGTGAAAAGCTCAACGAGTGGCAGGAGGGGATAGTGCAGTTGCTATTCCATACCGATACACCTGAAAAGATCCTGACGCCCGTGAGCCAGGAGTTCAAGGTCAGGACCCAGAGACTTGTAAGTGAGAATTCCTATGTTGAGTCGGAATTCATTGAAGAGAGGGCGCTGATCGTCCAGATGATCACCATGGCAGCCGTTTCAGGCATTAAAGGTGCTGAAGAGAAGGAAGAAAAGGAGCCCTCCCCGGCAAAGAAGCCGGAGGTGCAGAAACCCGGGGCTTTCATCGATAAATACCGGACAGGCCTGCATGAGGCGGTGGTGGATCTTCATATGGAAGAGCTTGTGGGGGATGAAGAGATGAAAAAAATGATGCCGCATGAGATGCTGAACTATCAGTTGAGGTATTTTGAAAGGTGCATTGAAAGCGCCATCGGTGCAAGTTATCATAAAGTTACCTTTATCCACGGGGTGGGTAACGGAGCGTTGAAATCAGCGTTGATCAAAAGGCTGCAGGAGTATGAAACCCTTGAAAACCACAGCGCCTCCCTGGCCAAGTTTGGAGTAGGCGCTATCGATGTGCTGATCAGGCCAATGAAATGATCTTGTTGTGGCGGGCATAAGTTCAAATATATTCCGTGATATAAGGTTCTTTATCCTGATATGGTTCCTGCTGCACCTGGTTGGCATCACCCGGCCCCCCATCGAACCCTCCCATAGCTGGCGCCAGGCCTATACCGCCATGGTGGCAAAGAATTTCTATGAAAATGGTCCCAATATCCTATATCCGGAAGTGGATTATATGGGTCCCGGGAGGGAAGTTTCGGCCTCTGAATTCCATTTCATGACTTCCCTAATATGGTCTGTATCCAATATTTTTAATTACGATCACTGGTATGGCCGTTTGATCAACCTGGTCTTCAGTACACTGGGGATATGGTTTTTCTTTCTTATCATAAGGGAATGGATAGGCAGGAGGGAGGCATTTTTCAGTACTGTCGTGCTGATGGTTTCCACGTGGTTCATGTTTTCGCGAAAGATCATGCCCGATACGTTCAGTGTTTCGCTTGTTATCATCGGGATCTATTTTGCCCTTGATTATTTCAGGTCGGGGAGCGGGCTTTCACTTTTCATCTATTTGCTGGCCGGCGCCCTGGGCGTGCTTAACAAGGTCCCTTCGGCCGTGCTTTTCCCTGTTCTGTTCATCCCGCTGGTGGCGGGGAGCTTCCCGCTGCTCAGGAAAGTAATCTTTTCCATCATTTCCCTGATCATCATAGCGGTAGCCGGGATATGGTACTTTCACTGGGTCCCTCATTTAATAGCTGAATACAACAATCCGCTGTACTTTCCCAGGTCGTTTGCCGAAGGCTTAGCAGAAATAGCAAGCCACCCGGGCGGATCATTTGAAAAATTCCTTTTTGCCGCCTTGCGGTCCTATGCAGGCTTTGCAATATTTTTGTTCGGACTGATCCTTGCCATAAAGGAGAAAAACCGCATACTGGTTTTTATTTTCTTATCCACATTGTTGCTTTTCCTGGTTTTTGCGGTGAAGGCCGGCATTATTTTCTCAACTCATGATTATTACATTATACCTTTTGTGCCAGTTATGGCCCTAATGGCCGGCTTTGGTCTCAGCAAGATAAAGAAGCCTTTTTTAGCCTATATCCTGCTGGGCATTGTTACTTTTGAAGGTACCCTGAACCAGTATCACGATTTTTTCCCCGGCGATGCCAACCGTTATCTCCTCAACCTTGAGCAAATAGGAAACAGGTACAGTTCTGAGGACGACCTTTTCATTGTAAACGGCGGCCTCGATCCCAGGCTCATGTATTTCCTCGACAGGGAGGGGTGGTCGATAAGGAATGTGGATGCCTGCAATCCTGCTGTTGTTGATTCCCTTTCTGCCCGGGGGGCTGAGTTTTTGCTGTTGGATAAAACGAAAGGGGCATGTGATGTAGATTGGCCATTGCTGTACGAGGATGATGATGTGTTGTTGTACCGGCTGGTTTTGCGATGAAGGGGTTAATCAGTATTTAATTACCATTCAAATACCATGTTCCTGTTGGGCATGAAGTTGAATCTTTGCCAGGTATAGACCGTTTTTTCCGGGATTACCAATGTATCGGAGGGTAGGTATGAAAAATGTTCCATCACCATATCCGATGGGGTGATGAGCTGAAAAGTAGCTTCCTCAAGGGGCTTTTGCCAGTTTCGCGTAGTTATTACGATGTATTCAGCCTTTTTTCCTTTCAGTTTTTGGCGATATGAGATCAGGGTTTCAACCTTTCCCGTAGAATCGGGTTCTGCCATAAAAAGGATCCCGGAAATTGTTTTTTTCTTTATTTCAATGGCCTGCCCGGTTTTCAGATTGAACAGGTTCACCGAATCAACTTCACCATACAGGGGATCTTTGGGGAAAGGGTAGGTAAGGGGAAAAGGTGAAACGGTATCCGACCTGAGATAATAGGTGCCGGTAACATGGAAGTAACCGTCGCTGATCTCCATTGTTATATTTTCTTTATAGAAATCAAATTTCTGGGAAGCAGCGCAAAGGTTAGCGAAAACAAATAGAAATAAGAGGGTTTTCCTGATCATTTACTCTTATTGCTTGATCATTTTTCCTGATGACAGGAGCTTGTTGCCCGACAATACCTGGTACACAAGTACGCCTGACGGGACCGAACCATGGGGTGACCATTTGAAGTTTTCGGTGCCTGTTCCTATGAGTTTTTCATCAAGAAGCTTACCATCCAAAGTCAGAACTCTCAACAACAACTCTTCATTTCCCGGAAGTTTTTGCCGGTCGATAGTGAACGAAACAGCATCCCGGAAGGGATTGGGTTGTACTATTACCAGGTTTTCATGAGATGGTTCGATCTCATCAACTCCCACTGCAAAAAGGGTGATAACATCCTGGTGATGGTTATATCCATATTCCATGCAGAAATCGTGCGGCTCGATACGGTAAACAGTATTGCCTGAAACTCCCTCGTATTTAACTTTAACCTCGTTGAATGAATTATGTCTTCTTTGAATGGGTTTCTGAAAAGACCCATCCGGATTAATGTCCAGATGATCAACATAGTTGTCTTCTAAATAAAAAAAGAAGTAATCAGCGATCAAAGGGGAGCCCTGGGGATCGTAAATTGTTCCTGTGAACATCCCTGTGGTTCCTGTTGTATCTGAGTTAGGAAGCCCCATTGAAGGGCTGGAATCGATATATCGCAGTTGAAAAGTACCACCACACAAAGACTCTTCTGTGGTGAAGCAATCCAGGTATGATCCCTGGTAGGTGCCTATTTTGACCTCGTCATCAATAAAACCCCCTCCTACCCATGACCGGATCCTGACATAGTCATACTCCGGATCGATGGAAATAGGATTGGATAGATTACTATTGGTTATAACTGCAAGACTATCGAACACAAACCCTCCAACCAACGGATCAAGAGTGACTATCCTTGAAATACCACTTACAGTTTCTAATTGAATGGAATCGATCCAGTAGGTCATGTCATCCGTAAACCAACCAATTTCTATGGACCAGTTACCTTGTTCATCCCAGGCAAGTTCATTGAACCATGCACGGGGTAGGGCAACATTTCCAAAAAGAAGACCAGTACTTATCAGGGAAAATATGAGGAAAAGCAAGATTTTTTTCATGACTGATCTGGTTTGATATGGAGTGAATAAAGATATTAAGAAAAAACAGGGAAACCAAATGTTCACCTAACTTTCTGAACTCCGCTCTCCACTCCATTACTCCTTCCCGCTTGCCGCTTTGCGCTTTTCGCTTACCGCAAAAACACCACCGGCACCACAAACCTGCTCTCCACCGGCTTGCCCCTCTGCTCAGCAGGCTTCCACATACCGTCTGTCAGCTTGATCACCCGTATTGCCTCTTTGTCGAGCAACGGATGCACACCGCGGACCACTCTTATTTCATTGACAGAACCATCCTTACCGATAATGAACTCAATAAAAACAGTCCCTTCAATGCCCGCCTTTTTCGCTTCTTCGGGATAGCTGATCCTCGCTTCAATGAATTGATGGAGCGATTCAGCGCCTCCCCTGAACTCAGCGCTCTTTTCAACAACAGTAAAGATTTCGTTTTCTATTGGTTCAACATCCATATCCACCGCTGATTCTGCTAAACTGACTGATTTGGCTCCGTTACTCCTGTGACTTTTGCTGTACATGGCCCCACCAACTGCATAATTACTTACGCCTTGCGGTAATGGCAGTGGCTGTTTAGTTGTAATGTGACCGCCTTCAGTATTCCTGATCTCCGAGTCTATAGCAACGAAAGAAGTAAGCCTTGTAAGGAGGTTGTATTCAAGGCCGAGCCCGACCAGCTCCTCGTCGAAGTTCTCATACCCGTAGCCTGCACCGGCCAGGTCGTCGTACCACCTGATCTTTTCCCGCGCCCACAGCATCCTTATTGCGCTGTTCGAGTTTGAAGGCTTCAGCTTGTCCAGGTCCATCTTCGACATGAACAAACCTTCCCCATTGGTACCGGTGAGAGACAAAAGACCGTTGTTATTCCCTCTGTATTTGCCAAAGAGGATCAGTGGTTTTTGAACGAACAGGTCGGGTAAGGAGCCGGGGATGACATCATACACATCCATACCGCTGAACTCAACATCAATTCCGGTGAGTACGGGACTGGAAATATACTCCCTGAACTTTTCAGCAGATCCGGATGCCTCATTTTTGTCAGGCACTATGAACGGCTCTCCCTGCCCGGCATGGGCCAGTCCCTCTATGAGGTGCCTGTTCACACTGCTGCCTATCCCGAAAGCAAAGAAGTTTGCCTCGTTGAGGTTATTCCTTACAATTTCAAAGGCCTTCTGCTCAACGGATATATACCCGTCGGTAGCTATGACGAATGATCGTGATATATTGTCTTCTTTAGGGATCGAAAAAGCCCTTTTGAGGGCGCTGATAAGCTCTGTGCCCCCGCCGCCACGCTCTTTCTCAATAAAGCTGATGGCCCTGCTGATGTTTTCCCCGCTGGCTGATAATGAGCGGTCTGATAAAACCCTGGAACTTGCGGCAAAGAGCACCACATTGAATTTATCCGTGGGCTTGAGGTTGCCTATCAGGTCTTTAAGGAGTTTCTTACTGACATCCAGCGGGAACCCGTTCATAGATCCGGAAACATCCACGATAAATATATATTCCCTTGGCGGTATTATCTCAGGATCAACCCTTTCGGGCGGCTGGACCATGGCCAGGAAATAATTCTCATCAGCGCCCTCATAGAACAGGATGCCGGAATGGATCCGGTCGCCGGACAGTTTGTACCTGAAAATAAAATCCCTGTTGCCGCCATATTTCTCTTCCGGCTTGAGATTAATGTGTGCATTCCCCTTTCCTTCAAAAGAGATATCTGTTTCATGCGTGGGGCACAGCACTTCCCTGACTGGCATGCCTGCACCGAGGCTCACACTCATGTGGTATTCATATGGCGCTTCCTGTCCTTCTTCTAAATATGGATTGGCTGTCCACCCCTCATCCAATGCAGCAAGGTCGTCACCGGAACTTACATACCTGGGGCCAACTACGGCAGGGTAGACGAATTCGTAGATATTGTCGATTGGTCTCAGCAGCTCTGTATATTTCAATTCCACTTCGATGGTATCGCCCGGCATAATGTTGACGACATTCATCCGGAAGACATTGGGCCTATGCTGCTCCAGCAATGAGGCGCTTTGTCCGTTCTCACGGGCATCGTCATAAGCCTGGCGGGCCTTGTTCTTCTCATCGATGCGGGCTATGATAACCCTTTCACCTATGGTCATGGTCATACCGTGCACGGCTGCAAACGTTGAGGCAGGGAATACATAAATGGCCTCAATTGGTCTTGTACCACTGTTCTTATAGACCTGGGTAACGATAACATCGGCAATCACGCCGGCTATCTTGACATCTGCGCCTGTAGATAACAGGGGTAATTGTTCTTTTCCGGGGTCGTCTGACTCCACAAAGAAGTATGGTGAACCTGTTTTTTCACGGGATTCGCTGTTTTGAGTGAATCCTTTATTGGCTGACATTAATCCGGTTGATAATATCAGAACTATTATTGGAATTACTGACTTTTTCATGATTAATAAGATTTAAGTGAAAGATTTGATTTTCTTGTTTCCATAATTGTAGTTTTTTTGATCTCAGTTTTGAGATGCCTGTAAGCAGAGGATTCCATAAAAAAAGGCGAAAAAAAAAGTTACCGGCAATGATTTCCTTAGAGAATTGCTCGCTGGTACGTTATTTGTATTTTTAATACTACAGTTAATTATGTTCCCGGTAAGGAAATCGTAATCCATTGCTAACTGCAACAGCATGTTTGCCCGGTTCAATAAAAGGCCTGAAAATAAAAACCGCGATCAGTGGGACGATGTCCGCATCATTGCCTCATACCGGGAAACAGGTGATAAAGAGCTGATCGGAACCCTTTTTACACGTTATACCCACCTCGTTTTCGGCCTTTGCCTGAAATACCTTAAAAATGAAGAAGATGCGGAAGATGCCGTAATGGAGATTTTCGAAGGACTCTTTACCGCATTAATGGACCACGAGGTCAAAAACTTCAAAAGCTGGCTTTATTCCGTTTCGAGGAACCACTGCCTGATGAAGCTGAGGAAAGAAAAGACGCATCTTAAGGTGCTGAGCAACGTTAAGGAAGAAAAATCACATGCGATTATGGATTTGGTCAGTGAAATGCATCAAGATAGCAAGACAGACAATTATTCAGTCGACCGTCTGAAGTCCCTGATACCTCTTTTGAACGAGGGGCAGCGACGATGCATAGAGTTAGTATATTTACAGGAGAGATCGTACGAGGAAGTATGTAAAATTACCGGCTACACGAATAAACAGGTAAAGAGCTATGTGCAGAACGGAAAGAGGAACCTGAAAATAAGGCTGGAGGATAACAGTGGATAATAAGAATGACATAAAATGGATGTTCAATGCATCGGGCAACCTCACACTGGAAGCCATGCAGGCATACCTTGAAGGAAGGCTCAGCAGGGAACAGGCAGATGCTTTTGAAAAGCACATCAACGAGTCTGAATTCGACCGGGAAGCGCTGGAAGGGCTCAGGCTCACATCCCGCGAAAGGGTATCGGCATCCATGGCAGGACTGAATGAAAGGATCTCCGGCAGAAGCCGTCAAAGGCGCAAGGTAACCTTCTGGCCTTACTACGGAATTGCTGCATCAATAGTTTTAATAGCGGGAGTGATCGGGGTGTTGAATTATATGGATAACAGCCGGCCGGAAACGATATCCCAGGCCCTGCCGCCCGAAGAGGAAAAGACCGGGGACAAGAATGATGCTGAAAAAACAGCCCGGGCCGTTGAAGAAGATAAGGAAGAAGCAATAGAGGAAAGTACTTATCAGCTTGTTCCGATTCAACAGGATGATAAAAAGCCTGAGGAAGTTCTTGATATTGTTGAGGATGCAGTTATTCCCGAAACTGATCAGCAAGTGGATGTGATGGTTGATGAAAAGGTTGTTTTAAAGGAAGAAATAGGAGAAAGAGAAACAAAAGGAATAGGATCAGGAGTAAGAGAAGGAGAAGGAGAAGGAGAAGGAATAGGAGAAAGAGAAGGAGTAGGAGTAGGAGAAAGAGAAGGAATAGGAATAGGAGAGGAGGGAGGAGTTGCGGAGGAAGTGGATGCTGTTGAGAAGGGGGAGGTTTCAACTGCAAGGGCGTCAGGGGAGGAGGCCGGAGCATTGAGGAAACCGGTTGCGATGACAGCCCGGGAGGAACAGCAGGAAGAGGAACAGATCTTTATGGTGGTGGAAGTGATGCCTGTGTTCCCCGGAGGCGATACGGCGCTGGCCGGTTACCTCTACAAAAACATTGAATACCCTGTTGAAGCGGTTGAAAACGGTATCGAGGGAAAAGTATATGTTTCCTTTATGGTGGCGAAAGATGGAAAGATCAAAAGTGTGAAGGTCTTGAGAGGCATAGGCTACGGGTGTGATGAGGAGGCCCTCAGGGTGATCAGGGACATGCCCGACTGGAAACCGGGTAAACAGCGTGGCAGACCGGTAAAAGTGCAAATGAACCTGCCGATAGTATTTGAGATGGAATGACCCCGTTTGCCCGGATATTTCCTTTTAAATTATTCCGATCCAACCGGCTATTTCCTCAAAGAACCTTGTGAAGAGGACGGGCTTCAGTATAATTGTAAAAACAAGACCGTATATGGCCCCCCAGAAATGGGCATTGTGCCCGATGTTGTCCCCACCTCTTCTGGCCATATAGGCTGAATAAATGAGATAAAGCACTCCAAACACAACGGCCGGTATAGGAAAAGGGATGGGGAACAGGAACAGGGAACTGGTGGGATACAGCAGGATGCTTGAAAAAACCACCGCGGAAACAGCGCCCGAAGCCCCCACAGCCGAATAATTGGGATTGTCTTTGTGCTTGCCGTAATCAAAAAGAACAGAAAAGCCAACCCCGCCCAGGTAGAGCAAAATGAAATACAGGTAGGCCGTATTGCCGAAAAAATAATAAAGTTCCTGGATAACCGCATCCCCGAAAGAATACAGCACGAACATATTGATGAAAAGGTGGACCCATCCGGCATGTACCAGCGCGTAGGAAAAAAAGCGCCAGCTTTCCCTGCGGTGCTTGATGGCGTAGGCGCTGAAGACCATCTTGCCCGCCAGCTCATTATTTCTAAAGGCAAGTACGGATACAATTACCGTGATAGCAATTATTGCTATGATCAAAATGTTCATTACATACCTCCCGTGGTTACTTCACCTGTATCGTAGTCGAATTCGGAGCCCAGCACACTGTGCGGAATAAGGTAAATGGCAAGCAGAACCACTGCGGCTGCGATCGCCCATCCGCCTTTGTTGGGGTGTTTTCTCAATCTTAACACTGCAATAAGCCAGAAAATGAACGAGACCGCCGTTTTGTTATCCGTAAGGTCCTGACCGAGCGGCCAGCCTGCCCACCAATCACCAAACGCCATTAACTGTATGGCCGGGCCGAGGATCAATCCACCGAGAAAAAGCGTTATCAGTGTTATCCATGCATATTGAAGCGTCCTCTTACCCTTTACAAGCGCTTCAAGCCCTGTGCGTGTCGACATCAGCATGGCCGTAAACATAAGAAGGATATGGGGCCACAACAGGATCTTTGCCACCTCGCCCTTGAACCTGATAATAACAGGATCCTCGGTTAGCTCAACAGAACTGCCGGCCTTTTCCAGTTCCACTGTATAGGCGAGCTTACCGGCAGGGGGCTGGCCCGGCAGGTATCCGTTAAGTTTACCGTCATTATAGACCATGTCTGTGCTGGTCCATTCATCATCGGTCTTGTATCTTTTGTATGTCAGGGTGCCTGAGATATCCTCATCCGGGACTTCGATACTGATCAGTGCATCAGATTGCCCTTCACTGGAGCGTATAAGTTTGTATTTGATCTCAGTGCCGTTCAGTTCAGCAGTACCATCGAGTGGATGGGTGGGGCCTGTCAGGCGCTGATAAACTACAAATACCAGTGTAAGTATTATCGTAAATATCCAGAGAAATATGGGTTTCTTCAACATAGTCAGTTATGTTTAGTTCTGAAAGTCTGCAAAATTCTCACTTTTTTCGATAGCTTCGTAAAAAACCTGGTGCAGGTTGGTACGAATGTTCAGTTTGGAGATCTTGTTATTGGAGGCGTCAGGATAAACCCTGTTCGACAGGAAAACATAAACCAGGCCATTGGCCGGATCGGCCCACATGTAAGTGCCTGTGAATCCTGAATGTCCAAAGCTGGAAGGTGAGGCGCTTTTGCAGTTGGGGCCGCCCTGCTCATACTCGAACAGTGGTTTGTCGAACCCGATGCCCCGGCGGTTGCCGTTCAAGGGGAACTGGGTTTTCGTAAACTCCTTAATTGTTTCCTGCCCCAGGTACCTTATCCCGCCATATGTACCACCATCCAACAACATTTGCATTACCACGGCCATATCCTTCGCATTGCTGAACAATCCGGCATGCCCCGAAACACCTCCGAGCATCGCCGCACCCTGATCGTGGACATCCCCGTGCACCAGTTGTTTCCTGAATTCCCTGTCGTTTTCGGTAGGTGCGATCCGCTCAAGGTCCCATTTCTGCCTGGGATGAAATCCTGTGTGGTCCATGCCCAGCGGCTTATAAAAGTCATTTTCCAACCATTTATCGAAAGGCCTGTTCAAAGCCTGCTCCATGGCCTCTTTGAGCAGGTAATAACCCAGGTCGCTGTAAATGTAACTGTCGTCCTTCCTCAAGGGTGACCGCAGTATACTGTCAATGATAGAATGCTTGTATGCATTTGTTATGTAAAGTTCCTCTGCGACCCTTACAGTGTGGCTTTCGGTAAGTTCATCACTGTAGATCGAAGGATCGGGCTTTCCGTCTTTCAGGGTGTGCCTGAAGTAAGGTATCCAGTTCCTGAAGCGCGACTGATGCGCCATGATATCCCTGGTGATGAGGTCCTCTTTATCGGTGTTCCTTAAGTAAGGAAGATAATAAGAAAGTGGATAATCAATATCGATGATGCCTTTTTCACTGAGTTCCATGACTGCCAGGGCAGTAGCGGCCACCTTTGTCAGGGAGGCCACGTCGTAGATGGTGTTCTCTTCAACCGGCAGCTTTTCGTTGTACGTCTGGTGCCCCATTGATCTGTTGTAGAATACAATGCCGTCTTTTGCCGCCAATAACTGGCATCCCGGAAAAGCTTTTATATCGATCCCCTCTTCTATAATTGAATCCGCCCTGTGCAACAACTCACCGGAGATCCCAAGCCTTTCGGGTGAAGCAAACTGAAGCCTTGTTTTGTTCGTTGAAATTCCAAGGCCTTCAGGAAAATCTACCGAGGCAGTGACAGGAAGCCTTCCCGAAAAAGGGATCCCCCCAAAGATCATTTGTGCAGAAACGGCTTCCATAAGTGCCGAATTCTGGTAGGACATTACAATGGCTTCAATGTTATCAACTCCTTTGACCCTGCCTGCCAGGTAAGGACTCCCAAAAACATTAAGGATCACCTTTTTCTCTAACGACAGTTCATACACGAATTCAATGAATTCCTCCGACACGCCATAATCTTCGGTATTCCAGGCTGATGAGGTATGCATGGCAACGATAACCAGGTTGTAGGGCTCAAGGTCGGCGATCATTCTCGCTTTTTCCCTTTCACGCGGACTTTCAGAGATAAAGAAATTATCAGATGAGGTGTAATAGGAAATATTTTTTTGCAGTTCCGATAGTTCCCTTTTATTGGACACAACAGCTATATCAAGTGTGTCTATCCTCTTAAGAGGGAGAATGCTGTCGTTGTTCCGGATCAGGGTAACAGCCTTTTCTGCCAAAACCTGGTTGAGCTGTTTTGAACGCATTGTATTCAGGTCATCCAGGAGATTTTCCCCGGCAACCGGCGTGAATTTATCCAGTCCGGCCTTGTACTTGTACTCAAGCACTTTGCGGCACCTTTCATCAACCATTTCTGATGTGATCCTCCCTTCTTCCACGGCTTCGATCAGTGCCTCCATTGCTGCGGGCACATCTGCGGGCAAGAGCAGTATATCGTTCCCTGCAAGGAATGCTTTTACTTCTATATCTCCGGGCCTATGAAATTTGGTGACCCCTTTCATGTCGAGCGCATCGGAAATGACAAGACCCTCAAAGCCGAGTTCCTGTTTGAGAAGGCCTGTTACAATTTTTTCCGAGAGGGTGGAAGCAAGGTTTTCCTCTTTTTCCATGTCAGGTATGTAAAGGTGTGCGATCATTATGCCATCAACCCCTTCCCTGATAAGCTCTTTAAAAGGGACAAGCTCAAGGGAGTCGAGTTCCTGCTTCGATTTGCCTATTACCGGGAGTGTTTTATGTGAATCTGTATCCGTATCCCCGTGGCCCGGGAAATGCTTTGCCACGGCGATCAGGCCTGCATCCTGCATCCCATTCATATAAGCCAGGCCTTTTTGGGTTACGTTTCCAACATCTTCGCCAAATGAACGCAGATGAATGACCGGGTTGGCAGGATTGGAATTTATGTCCACTACCGGGGCAAAATTCATATGAATGCCCATTCTACTGAATTGTTGCCCTATTTCTTTACCCATTAAATAGATCAATGTGTCCTGGTCAACGGCGCCCAGGGTCATCTGGTAAGGAAAGCCAGGCGTACCCTCAAGGCGCATCCGGAGCCCCCACTCTCCGTCGATACTGACAAGCAGCGGCACATTGGAATTGATCTGCCACTCATTGGTCACCTTAACCTGTACCTCAGGATCGCCGGCAAAAAAGGTCACGCCTCCTATGCCATACTCATCTATATAACTTTCTATATTCCTGTCGTAGTTCTTTCCCGGCTGGTTTGCCCGCACCATCAGTAACTGCCCTATTTTCTCCCTGAGGGTAAGGGTATTCATTACCGAATCGACCCAGTTACCTTTATCCTGGCTTTTCAGGTTAAGGCTTGAAATTATAAGGATCAGGGACGTTATTATGAGACGGAAAAGTAATTTCATGAGTAAAAATGCCGTTACTTTATTACAATTTAGAATTTTTAAAAATAGATAAATTCAGGCAAACTGCAGGATCACAGATCGACAAGTATTCGACAATTGTTATTAATATCCTATATTTGAAGCATAAAACCAGAACCAGTTCAAAGTGACTCTGACCAGCTCTAAGGTTTTTCCTTCCCATACATTCGGCAATTTTTTATTTTTTGCCTTTAAGTCATTAATTGTCATTGTTTTGATGGTTTCTGCGTCCTCAGGCCTTGCTCAGAATATTTCCCGGGCTGAGAATGGGGAAGAAAGGCCGCTTACCCGGATACTTTTTGTATTTGATGCTTCTCAGAGTATGATGGGCCGCTGGCAGAGTGACCTGAAGATCAACAAAGCCCGCGAGATCCTCAGCAACGTTCTCGATACCCTGAAAAATATGGAAAACCTGGAAGTTGCCCTCCGGGTTTACGGACACCAGTACAATTATCCGCCTAAAGTGTGCACCGATACGCGTCTTGAGGTTCCTTTCGGGAAAGACAACATCAACAAGATCAGGGACCGGCTAAGGACCCTCAGGCCCAGGGGGACATCTCCCATAGCCAAATCACTGGAGCTGACCGCCAGGGATTTTCCCGATTGCGACAATTGCAGGAATATTATCATTCTTATTACCGATGGCATAGAGGAATGTGAAGGTGACCCCTGCGCAGTATCAAACTTCCTTCAGCAGGAGGGGATCACACTCAAGCCTTTTGTGGTTGGTATAGGCAGAAATTTCGAGGAGGCTTTTAATTGCGTGGGTACTTATTTTGATGCATCCAGTGAAGTCCAGCTTGGAAAAGCCCTGAATGCCATTATTTCCAGGGCTATGAACCAAACAACAATGCAGGTAAACCTGATAGATTCCTATGGCCGCCCTACGGAAACCAATGTTAATATGAGTTTCTATGATCATGTATCAGGAAAGCTCAAGTATAATTTCATCCACACCATGAATTTCCTGGGCCTGCCCGATACCATGATCATCGATCCGCTGATCACTTACGATATTGTTGTCCATTCAGTCCCTCCCGTAAAGGCCGACAGTGTTTTTCTGAACCCCGGAAAGCATAATATCATACCGATCACTGCTCCCCAGGGGTATCTTGAACTGTGCATGGAATCAACACGTGGCACTTCAAGGAACCTGCAGTGCATTATTAAAAGAAGTGGCATTCCCAATACGATCAACGTACAGGAAGTTGGCAAAAGGGAAAAATACATTACCGGTCTCTACGATATCGAAGTGTTAAGCCTGCCGCGCATAAATATCAATAACGTCCAGATCAACCAGGATTACACCACGAAGGTCGAAATTCCCGTACCGGGGATCGCTGTCATACAGAAGAATACCAGGGGGTATGGAAGTATTTATGTTGAAAAGGAAGGCAGGCTTGAATGGGTCTATAACTTCCGGGAAGATGTTTCACACCAGGAAACCCTGATCCTGATGCCAGGCACCTACAGGGCTGTCTTTCGCTCCAAATACATCGACCGCTCGATGTTCACCATTGAAGAGACCTTTGAAGTAGAATCCGGTATGTCGACCAACGTCAGGCTCTTCTGATAACATATTTCATTGTTTAGCACCTCTAATGAAAATATTCATCACCGGATACATGGGCGCAGGTAAAAGCAGCGCCGGCAGGAAGATAGCCCGGAGGTTGGGTTTTGAGTTCATCGATATGGATGATGAATTTGAAAGTGTGCAAGGTGTTTCTGTGTCGGAATACCTGCTGAAGAAAGGTGAGGAATTGTTCCGTGAGAAGGAAAGGGACCTGCTAAAAGAAATTTCCCTAAGGAAAGGAGATTTTGTGATCTCAACCGGTGGCGGTACGCCCTGTTTTTATGAAAATATGGATCTCATCAACCGATCAGGGATTTCAGTTTACCTGGAGATGCATCCCAAGTCATTGGCAGTAAGGTTGGAAGAAGCAAAAGGAGAACGGCCTTTGCTAAATAAACTAGAAGGGGACAGGTTGATCCATAAGATCAGGGACCATCTTGAGGGGAGAAAGCCGTTTTATGAAAAAGCCCATATTACTGTGAAAGGGGAGAACCTTGACATGGCGGGGCTAATTGAAAAGATCACTAACAAAAGGAAAATTTAACGAGTTGTGTGGTTAATTAAATCTTTCTTTATGTAACTTTTTACTAATTTTTGATGCAGCTGACATAGTGCAATATTTAACATTGTGGTTCATTGTGTCATTGTGCCTTTGTGGCTGATCCTTTTTTTGCCACGAAGACTCCAAGGCTCAAAGGAACGCAAAGTAAAAGCAATAACATACAAACCGCACAACCCGTTAAAATTTAATTATTTCCTTTTTAGCAAGGCTACATTCTCCACATGTTGTGTGTGCGGGAACATGTCGACGGGCTGTATGGCTTCCACGGAATAATTCTCCTGCATTATGGCAATATCCCTTGCCTGGGTGGCCGGGTTGCAGCTCACGTAAACAACTTTTTCGGGGGAAGCCAGCAGTATTTGTTCAATCACTTTCGGATGCATTCCCGACCTGGGTGGATCAGTTATGATAATAGCCGGTTTTCCTTTTTGTTCGATAAAGCCGTCATCGAGTACTTTGGCAAGATCCCCTGCAATGAACTCCACATTGCCGATACCGTTCAGTTCTGCATTTTCATAGGCATCTTCAACAGCCTCTTCAATATATTCTATGCCTGTCACTTTTCCTGATAAGCCGGCAACATAAAGTGAAATGGTCCCTGTGCCGCAATACAGATCATATACATTTGAACCGCTTGACGGAGAGGCAAATTCAGCAGCTACCCTGTAAAGTCTTTCAGCCTGCCTGGTGTTGGTCTGGAAAAATGATTTGGGCCCGATCTTGAACTTCAGTGTTTCATTTTTATTTTCAAAAGAAGTCAACTCCTCGGTGATATAAGCCTTACCTGAATGATTAATGATTTCCTGGTCCGACAGGTCATCGTTTTTCTTCCCGTTGATACAGTAGTTAAGTGAAGTGAGCCGGGGGAATTCCTTCCTTATAAAATCGAGCAATGGCATGACTGCTTCATCTTCATGATGAAAAACAACAGTCACCATCCATTGTCCTGTTGTTGTATTTCGTATTACCAGGTTCCTCAGCAGCCCTTCCCATTTTTTTACATCGTAGAAAGAAAGGTTTAGTTTCAGTGCATACTCTTTCACAAGGTTCCTGATCCTGTTTGCATAATCGTCCTGCAGGTGACATTTCTCAATATCGATTACCCTGTCGAACATGCCAGGGGCATGAAACCCCAGCGCCCTTCCGTCTCGTTGAGGCTGGTCCTTATCAGGTGGGGTTGTGTACCATCTACGGTTGGAAAATGTGTATTCCATTTTATTCCTGTAAGAAAACACACCGGAGGAAGGGATTATGGGCATTATCCCGGGGTAAGGGAATTTCCCCAGCCGGTCGAAATTGTCCTTCACCTGTTTTTGTTTATAGTGAAGCTGGTGCTCATAATCCATATTCTGCCATTTGCACCCACCGCATGTGCCAAAATGGATACACACAGGTTCAACCCTTTTCCCGGATAAATGATGGAACCTGGTGACCCTTCCTTCAAAATATCTCTTTTTCTTTTTTACCACCTGGATGTCTGCAATGTCGCCCGGAACGGCAAAAGGCACAAAAACTACCATTTCACCCTGCCGGGCAATGGCCTTTCCTTCGGAGCCAGCATCCAGTATCTCTGTATTTTCAAGCAATGGTAATGGCTTTTTCCTACCCATATTATCTATATTTTTTGCAAAAGTAAAGCTAATGGCAGAGAATGAAGTTGATAATCAAACTTATAATTATCATTAAATTTGTTAAAACGCAGGGAGGAGAAATGAAAGTATTATCTATTGAACAGGTTCGAAAGGCAGACGAATACACCATAAAAAATGAGCCCATCGCCTCTATCGACCTGATGGAGAGGGCTGCCACAAGGTTTTTCAAATGGGTTAGAAAGCAAATTGACAAAAAGAACACGGTTTTTGTGTTTTGTGGCCCCGGTAACAACGGTGGTGACGGTCTTGTAGCAGCCAGGTTGCTGAAAGTTGATGGCTACGAGGTTAAGCCGGTTGTGGTAAAGTTTACCGATAAATTCTCGGATGATTTCAGCATAAACCTGGAAAGATTGAAAGAGGTTGTGCCTGATGTTCTTACGTTGGAAAAAATTGAAGATTTCCCCGGGATCAGCGAAGACAATGTTATTGTTGATGCCATATTCGGATCAGGGCTTTCACGGCCTGTAAAAGGTTTTCCGGGAGAAGTGATCAAAAACATCAATAAATCTGGCGCTTTTGTAATTTCGGTCGATATCCCCTCCGGGCTTTTTGCTGATCAGCCTGTCGGATCAAAGAATGCGGCCATTGTCAAAGCCGATCATACCGTTTCGTTCCAGTTCCCGAAATTGTCATTCATGTTTCCCGAAAATGCCGGTTATGTTGGTGAATGGCATGTCGAGAATATCGGCCTTCACCCGGATTTCATTGCAAAAACAGGAACGAAGCATCATTATATAGACCGGGACCTTGCAGCCATGATGTACAGGCCCAGGAAAAAGTTCTCGCATAAGGGCCATTACGGCCATGCATTGCTGATTGCGGGGGGGTACGGGAAGATGGGAGCCTCGGTGATGGCCTCGCAGGCCTGCCTTAATACAGGTGTGGGCCTGCTTCATGCCCATGTGCCGGTAAAAGGCTATTCCATAATACAAACTGCTGTGCCGGATGCCATGGTCAGCATCGATCCTCATGATGAATACTTCAGCCAGGTACCTGACCTGGGAAGCTACAACGCCATTGCCACAGGACCGGGACTGGGTTTTGCCGGGCAGACAAAGAAAGCACTTAAGTTGTTGATCCAGAATTCGGGGGTTCCCATTGTTTTTGATGCCGATGCCATTACCATCCTGGGTGAGAACAAAACCTGGATCCCCTTCGTTCCCAAGCTCAGTATTTTTACTCCACACCCAAAGGAGTTCAGCAGGCTTGTGGGAAGCTGGAAGAATGACTTTGAAAGGCTGGACAAGCAGAAGGAGTTTTCAATAAGACATTCCTGTTACGTTGTCCTGAAAGGCGCACACACAAGCATTTCCTGCCCCGATGGCAGTTGCTATTTCAATTCAACAGGAAATCCGGGGATGGCTACCGGTGGGAGCGGCGATGTGCTGACAGGAATGATCCTTTCGTTGCTGGCACAGGAGTACAGTCCTAAACATGCGGCGGTTCTTGGCACTTACCTGCATGGCCTGGCAGGCGACCTTGCAGCAAAAAAATCCGGTCCCGAAGCTCTTACGGCTTCGTCGATGACCAGATTCATAGGTAAAGCTTTTAAGAAGATATATTGAGTTTTCGGGTTCAGGCGGATAGTACCTCTTCTGCAGCCTCGAAACGCAGGTTCTCTATTATGAACGATTGCCTGTCGGGGGTGTTCTTGCCCATGTAAAAGTTGAGAGTTTCACGTATCAGCGATTCCCTGTCGAGGAGCACGGGCTCAAGCCTTATGTTCTGACCTATAAAGTGCTTGAACTCATCGGGGGATATTTCTCCCAGCCCTTTAAAACGCGTTATTTCCGGATTACCCTTAAGCTTTTTGATCGCCTCCTCTTTTTCTGCTTCAGAATAAGAATAGATCGTCTCTTTCTTGTTCCTGACCCTGAAAAGCGGGGTCTGAAGGATGTAGAGGTGCCCCGATTTGACCACATCCGGATAGAACTGCAGGAAGAACGTAAGGAGCAATAACCGGATGTGCATGCCGTCCACGTCGGCGTCGGTGGCGATCACAATGTTGTTGTACCGGAGGTTCTCTATGCTTTCATCAATGTTGAGGGCAGCCTGCAGGAGGTTGAACTCTTCGTTCTGGTATACGATCTTTTTGCTGAGGCCGAAGCAATTCAGGGGCTTGCCTTTCAGGCTGAAAACTGCCTGTGTGTCCACCCTTCTTGCTTTGGTGATCGATCCGCTGGCGCTGTCGCCCTCGGTGATGAATATGGTTGTTTCGAGCCTGTCGTCATGATTGGTATTGTAATGGATCTTGCAATCCCTGAGCTTCTTGTTGTGAAGGCTGGCTTTTTTGACACTTTCCCTGGCCAGTTTCTTGATGCCGGCGATCTCCTTGCGCTCTTTCTCCGACTGAAGTATCTTTTTCTGAATTGATTCGGCCGTTTCGGAGTTGAGGTGGAGATGGTTATCGAGGTGCCTTTTGACTACGTCGGTAACATAGTTCCTTATGGTCTGCCCGCCGGGCTCCATCAGTTGTGACCCCAGCTTGGTCTTTGTCTGCGATTCGAAAACAGGTTCCTGCACCTTCAGGCTGATGGCAGCTATGATGGAATTCCTGATGTCGTTGGTGTCGTAGTCCTTATTGTAGAATTCCCTGATGGTTTTTACGAGAGCTTCCTTGAAAGACTGTAAATGAGTACCCCCCTGCGGGGTGAACTGACCGTTCACAAAAGAGTGGTATTCTTCACTGTACTGTTTTGAGCTGTGGGTAAAGGCACATTCAAAATCATCCTCCTTGATGTGGATGATGGGGTAAAGGGCTCCGCCGTTGCCGTTCAGGTATCGGTCCAGGAGATCGAGCAGGCCGTTCTTCGCCTGGATCTTCTCACCGTTGAATATGATTGTGAGGCCGTTATTCAGGAAGGCGTAGTTCCATAAAAGTTTCTCAACATACTCGTTAAGAAAATGGTAGTTTCCGAAGATATCCTCATCGGGACGGAAGGTGATGATAGTTCCCTGTGTACCGGAGTTTTTCGTTATGTTATGGTCATTGACCAGCCAGCCCTGACTGTATTCAACCACCTTTGTCTTTCCTTCCCTGATCGATTGGGCAGTGAACTGAGATGAAAGGGCGTTTACTGCTTTTGCACCCACGCCGTTTAGCCCGACGGCCTTTTTGAATACTTTGGAGTCGTATTTGGCACCTGTATTGATCTTTGAAACACAATCGGCCACTTTTCCCAGCGGCATGCCCCGGCCGTAATCGCGTACAGTGACGGTCTGCTCGTCGATAGAGACTTCGATCTTTTTACCATGCCCCATAACATACTCATCGATGGAATTGTCGATGATCTCCTTGATAAGCACATAAATGCCATCGTCCTGCGAAGCTCCGTCGCCAAGCTTTCCTATATACATACCGGGCCTTAGCCTGATGTGCTCTTTCCAGTCGAGCGACCTTACCGATTCATCATTGTATTGTTCCGGTTCTCTTCTCATTGAAGTCCAAAATTAGCTATTCATGGCGCTTCCGGCGCAAACTGTTAACTAAACTTATTAAGAAAATATTGTTGAAAAGCCCAATTTTACTGAGGTTTTTGCACATTTTATCAACATCCGGCCCGGCGTATTGTTCCGGATACCCTTTTTTAATTTTATTATCGTACGCTTTGTGTCCTGATTTACTGATATTATAGTCTTTCATATTGAGGTGTTGCTATAGCAGATGATGCTTTGCAAAACTTGTTAACTTTGGCACCTGTTATGGGTAAATTCAGCAAAGGGCTCAGGGCACTGGCAAAGATCATAAGAAAACCTTCCTTGCTAAACCTCATTCTTGATGAGGATGAGAACTGGAGGAGTTATGTGGCAAAAAAATACCCTAATTTTTCAGGCGGATTGAGATCTGTTGACCATGGTAACCTGTTCGATAGCTTTGAGATATCAGTGGACCCCTATACTTTTCTTGATGGCGGCTCCATGCCGACCGACCTGGCCTTGCTCAATAATTTTGCCCGAAAAATTGATAACTGCAGCTATTTCGAAATAGGTACATGGCGCGGCGAGAGTGTTGCCAATGTGGCACGTTTCGCTCATGAATGCCATACCCTAAATCTTTCACTAGAGGAGATGCGTTCGATGAGACTGCCTGAAAAATATATAGAACTGCATTTCAGTTTCTCCAAAACCCTTGAAAATGTTGTGCAACTATTCGGGAATTCACTGTACTTCGATTTTGAAAGCCTGGGGAAGAAATTCGATCTCATTTTCATCGATGGCGATCACCATTACGAAATGGTAAAAAACGACACTGAAAAGGTTTTCAAACATCTCATGAAGGAGAAATCCATTGTTGTGTGGCACGATTATGCATCAAATCCCGAAAAAGTCAGATACGAAGTGCTTGCCGGGATACTCGACGGATTGCCAAAACACCTTCATAACAACCTGTACCACTTTTCCAATTCCTTATCTGCCTTTCTTCATCCTGAAGAACTTGAGGGGAAATTTCTTGAGCCGCCTGTGGAGCCCGGGAATTTGTTCAGGGTCAAAATTAAACCTCTTTTATAACAGATTATTAACAATCTCTTGCTTGTAAACGGCATTTAATTTCCTTACCTTAGCTATCATTCTGCCATAGTCTTGTTTATTTATCTGTTTCACTCAGTAATATCATCAGTTTATTGATTAGCAATAAATTAAGTTGTTATGAAAAAAAGAATAATATTAGTTCAGAAGATATTGAAAGATAAAGGCCTGTATAGGATGAAAATTGATGGTATTGCTGGACCCGGTACCACTGAAGCGCTCGGGAAGGTTCCCGGATTGAGCGAATCGTGGTCATTTAAAAGAAAGATAGTAGGCCTGATCCAGCTCCATTGCCAGGACCAGGGCATCGACAGCGGTGATATTGACGGTTACTGGGGGCCTCAGACCGAGCATGCCTATGAGCAGTTGCTCTACAAGATGGAGCATGGCAGGCTCCCTGAAAGCTGGCGGCCTGAAGACAGGGAGGATAAAAACCCCCTGGGTTGGCCTGTCCAGTATACTGATGAATTTTATGATTTCTACGGTGAAAAAGGCAAAAACCTGGTCAGGCTAGAATGCCCCTATCCTTTGAGGATTGCATGGAACCTCAATATGACCATCAGGTCGTTTTACTGCCATCAGAAGGTTCATGACAGCCTGGCCGGGATACTTCAAAAGGTACTTGACCATTATGGCCAGGAAGAGATCACTAAACTGCGGCTCGACCTCTGGGGTGGTTGCTATAACGAAAGAAGGATCAGGGGCGGTAACCGCTGGTCAATGCATAGCTGGGGTATAGCCATTGATTTCGATCCGTCACACAATAAGCTGAAATGGGGAAGAGACAGGGCCTCCTTTGCAAAGCCTGAATACGATGACTGGTGGGGGTTCTGGGAAGAAGAAGGATGGGTAAGCCTTGGCAGGGAAAGAAATTTTGACTGGATGCACATCCAGGCTGCTAAACTGAAATAAACCTAATCCAGTATTTATAAATTTCAAAAAAATGAAACTGAACAAAAAGAAGTTCAAGAAAATAAAAAAGGATGCCGAAGGTACGCAAATGCTTACCGACGGGCAGGTTGCAGCTCTTGCCGAAAAGCTCAACAATGAAATCAACTTTCCCATAATCGGGGAAAACCTGGAAGAACTCCTTCTGGCTAAAATAATACGCAGGATCGACCGGAAGGTTTATGAACTGCTTCCCAACGAATATTATTCCCTGGTAAAGAAATCATCTGACGGAATCTCTGATGAAGACGCTGAGAATATTGAAGCAAGGATGACCCCATTGATCAATGAAAAAATCAATTTGCCTTTCCTGTCGGAAGAAATGGAAGAAAAGCTCATTGGATTTGTGCTGAATTCATTGATAAATGCAATGAGAAAAAATCTGAAGCTTGAGGAAAAGAAGATCGAGGAGTAATCTTTGTAGCTTATTTCTTCCCTAAGTAATTTCTGATCTCCTTCTTCAGGAAGATGAAATCACCTCTTGTGGGTATAAAACCTGCCGGTTTCGTTCGACTGTGCCTCAGGAAGAGGATCAGAAGGAACAGCGAGTTGAAGGTGTGTGAAAGAGTGGCTGCAATGCCTGCTCCCTTACCTGAATAAGCGGGGATGAGAAGCAGGTAGGCTGATACTGACACAATAAGCCCGATGCCGGATACCATGGCATTCACATTATACTTCCCGAGCCCAGAAAAATAATGACCTGCCAGGATGGATACATTGTACATCAGCACACCGGGAGCCAGTACCCAGATTACAGGCTTGATCCCTTCAAATCCTTCCCCGAATACATAGGTGTATACTTCAACAGGCAAAACAAGCAGAGGGATCAGCAATACAGCACTCACTAAAAAAGCTGCTTTTGTGAGCCTGACAGTAAGATTTGCGGCGTACGACCTCTCTTCAGTATTTGCAATCCTGGCATACTGGACCAGTGAAATGCTCTTGCTGATCAGCCATAGTGACTCAGTAAGAGAGATGGCGTTTGAATACACCCCCACAGCAGCCTCGCCGTGGAAATAATCCAGCAGGTAATAGCTGAGCCTGAAGCTCAGCATCTGTGTAATATGTGCAATCTGGTTAAGAAAGCCCAACCGGAAAAGGTCCTGTAATATCTTCCTGGTAAGTGTCGGGTCGAGGGGTTCAAATTTCCTGAAAAACCTGAACAAATATGCAAGACTCACCAGGAACGCTGCTCCATAAGCTGTGTATAATGCTGTAATGTAAGAACTGATATCATTTCTTTCCAAACCGATAAAGAATATCAGTAGGGTAACAATGGTCAGCAGGGGCACCAGCAGGTTTACGAAGTTCGATGAGCTGATCTTCTCTTTACCAATAAGCAGTGAACTGTTTATTGTCATGAAGGAGTTCAGCACTGCAAGCAGGCTGATATCAAGTATGTATGCCCGGTCAATTATCGGCACTGCCAAAAGGAATACATAGCTGAGTCCACCGATAAGCACCGACCAGATGTATGAAGGGATGACCAGTCCTGACAGGGTGTAACGCGGAACAAGGTAAACGAGCGTTGCACCTCCTATTATGTTTGCAAACACCAGGATAAAGGCAATTGTAGTGATTATCAGCCCCTGGCTGCCTTTGCCTTCGGCACCCAGGAACTGGGAAACCACTATAGCTATCAGCAGGTTTATGATAGCCGTTGCCGTGCGGGTTCCAAATGTGTTGAGGATCTTGGCGAACAAAACCTTGACTAATTAATTTTTATCAGCGATAACTTCAGAATAAACTTCAAAAAGTTGCCTGCCTATGACTTCCTTACTGAAATGGCCAACAGCATAATCCCTTATTTCGCTTTTATCGAATTCATTTCGCTTGTCGAGCATGGCTTTAAGTGACTTCAGCAGCGCTTCTTCATCTTCGGAAGGGATCAGCATTCCGAGTTTTTGGTTCATGTGCTCCTTTATACCTCCCACATCTGTTGAAAGCACCGGTACACCGCAGGCATAACTTTCGAGTATGACTACCGGCAGGTTCTCAAACCTGCTGAACATAACCTGGAAATGTGCATTGCCCATCAGCTCGACCAGTTCCCCGTTCTCTTTCAGGCCAT
Organism: uncultured Bacteroidales bacterium; assembly: GCA_964644135.1. GTDB lineage: Bacteria > Bacteroidota > Bacteroidia > Bacteroidales > JAGOPY01 > CAZMOK01. Next base: position 24,456 of record CAZXWD010000011.1, read on the forward strand.
GCATCTTCACCATTTTATCTTTGAGGCCAAGCTGTTCGGCATATGCCTTGAGCTTGTCAAAGTGTATTCCGTCACCTACGAAATTTACAAACCAGTCGGTGCGTTCCTCCGACAGCCGCTTCAATACACGCAACAACCCTGAAATATTTTTCTGCTTGTCTTCGAAGCAGGAAACATGGACAATGACACCCTTGTCACTGTCCGGGTCGCCGGGCGCCGGGCTGAACATTTTTGTATCGACCACATTGGGAATGATCCTGTACCTTTTATTGGTAAGGCCCCAGCTTTCCATTGCCCTGCGGAGGTTATCTGTTACGGGAAGTACCGCATCGGCATTCCTGACCACGATCTTTGTCACCATCTTTCTTACCCATCCGGTGTAGGTGTCGGTCATGGGCAGGTAGCGGGTCCAGTGCTCTGTTATTACATATGGCGTTCCTGTAAGTTTCTTGTAGATCCAGGCCAGTACACCCAGCCTGGTCAGTACATTCACATGAAGCAGGTCGGGCCTGCCGTGTTTCTCCTTAAGGTACCTGAAACCTTTGCTGTTAGCCCTGAGGAAGCGCCAGGCATTCCTGATCTTCACAAAAGGGTTAAAAGATGAGGGACTTGCCCTGTAATAGACCTTTAACTGGGCTATCTCATCATCTGCTTCATAAACTATAGTATAGGCGCCATCCTTTTTTTTCTCTTCCGGATGGACATACAATACTGTTACATCTGCGTGGGGGGATACTGAACGGGCATGCCTCTCAATGAATAATCCTGGCATCGGGTCAAATTTACTGGGATACCACCTGGGCAGATAGAGCACTTTCATCTTATTCCCTTTTCCGGGAATTTCCTGCTTATTATTGCTTTTACTTTCCTTGGCCTTTTCCGGCATTTATTGAAATGTTTAGCCTGGTTTGAAAAACATTTATTTTTATGGCTTAATGCCAAGTTCAGCTTCGATAGCGTCAACCGCGCTTTTCAGTCTTTTTTCGCCCTTTCCTGACACTACGTGATAAGGGGCTTTCAGGGCATCAAGCTCCCGAATATACAAATTAAAGAGTTCCTGCCGCCTGTTAGGGTGTTCCCTTAGCGGATCCTCCTCCCATGGCAAGTCGATATCGCACAACAGGTAAAGGTCATATTTATGCTCTTTTACCCGTTCGAGTATCCATTCATCACAGGTACCGTATTTGAAAAGGCTCCAGATCTTAATGACTATCAGGTCGGTGTCGCAGAAAAGCAGCCGGCTGGCAGAGGCAGTAAGCTGCTCCTCCTCCCTGAGCTGACCCCTGCCTATTATGGCCAGATCCTTCTGTTCATAATTTCTTCCGAGTTTCAGAATATATTCACGCGCATACTCAGGGACCCACAAAGTATTGAATTTTGACGCCAGTTTTCTGCTAAGCTCTGATTTTCCTGTCGATTCGGGGCCGGTTATGGACACTCTCTTTATCAAGCTATTCACTTCTCAGGATTATATAACAGTTTATTGTTCTGAATATTTCATCTTCAGCGACCTTCTCCATTCTAAATACCCCATCACTGCGAGGATAAGGAATACCAGGAACTGAAAGCTTGTCAGGATCAGGTTTTTATAGGTATAGAGGGGGATCGATATGAGGTCGCCTGCGATCCAGAACAACCAGTTTTCTATCTTCTTCTTGGCCATAAGCCACATGCCGACAAGGAAAATGGCTGTTGTGAGGGCATCCCAGAACGGGACATTGCTGTCGGTATATTCGCGCAATACAAAATTGAGGATGATAAAAAATGCAGCAAAGGCTCCGGTGTAAAGCATCCATCCCCGCAGGTCCAGCATTGAAATAACAACCACTTTCCTGTTGCTGTCTTTGCGGCTCCAATTGTACCAGCCATAAACGCTCATGATAAAGTAGAAGAAATTTATGCCCATATCCGCATACAACTTTGCAAAATAGCATATGTAAACGTATATCAGCACGCTGATAATACCGGTAGGGAAAACAAATATGTTCTCCTGTTTGGCAAACCATACACTCAACAGGCCAAAGATCACAGCGATGGCTTCAAGCCAGGTGGTATTGAGGAGGTTCTGGTATAGTGTATCGAGAATGGAAAGGGTGAGCATCCTTATTCAACAGTATCGAGATCGGCGTTGACCAATTTCATTACAAAAACAGAGTGGGGTAATTCAAAGGATTTCCTGATCTCCCTGGTGAGTGCTTCCATCAGGAGATCGTACTCACCAAATATTTGTGTACTCATTCCACTGGTCCTGCAGGTGAGCCCTTTGTGCTGGTTCATCCTGTGGATGAAATCCCTGATAGGGTCTACGTATTCTTCGTTGAGCGGATAATAACTAATTTCGATCGAGCACTTCATTTTTGTCCCAAAATTAAGCAATTAAGGCGTTCCTGCTGAATGATGAAATTCGGTTTGACTATTTGTTTTTTTGATCATTATGGTTCATTGTGTCATAGTGCCTTTGTGGCTGATCCTTTCAATAAGCATCTTGCGGAACTCCAGCTCCGACCTGTAAAGGAGGAATACCTTTCTCACAGGTAGTATGTCCTTGAATTTATCATAATATTCAATCTTGAGGTCCACCATTGCTTTTTCCTGTTCAAGCCTTTGCAGGATCATTTCATCCAGCTCCTCGTCGCTCATCGTTTCAACTTTTCGCTCTTTGCCAAATCCTTCATCAATAAACTCTTCCTGCAGGGATTGCCTCTCAGCTTCAAGCTCATTGTAAAGGGGCCAGAATTTCTGTGCCTCTTCGGGCGAAAGGTCCAGTTTTTCGGTGAGAAAGCCTATTTTGTGTGCCCTGATCTTTTCCCTGTGTTCCCGTCCTCTTTGGTGAGGTTGTGCCGTACTTTGTAATGCGAATATGATCACCAGAAAGATTGTTGTTATTGCTTTCATAATATCTTCATTTTAATTTTCATAAAATTCATTTGTTGATGCACCACTTTCGTAGAGGTACCGTAAAATATCCTCTTCTGTTACGGTGGAATCGGTTATTGATGATTCAAATATTTCTTCACTGCTGTATAAACCGTCATAGTTTTCTTCGGCAAGATTGAGTACAATAGCCCCTGACAATTCATCCGACAAGTACATCAGCATATATTCCTCCGGGATCTCGTAGTCGGCTGCAAAATATGTATCCGTTTCTGGTCTGTTAAGCAGGAATATGCCCGAAACAACAGCAAGCAATATGAGTATGGCTGCTGCATAGGCTAATATGTTCCTTCTTTTTATAAAAGGGTTTTCTCCCGCAGTATCTGCCTTTTTGATCCTTTCCATTATCCTGCCGGGAAGGGTTTCAAAATATCCCTCCGGAACCTTGAAAGAGTGGTTTTCTTTCAATTTATAAGGCAATCTGTCGGAACGGCCTCTTTTATTCCATATGTGATCCGGGCGCTTCATTTGTATGTTTGATTACTTTCTTTTCGAATGGTTTAATTTCAGTAAGCTCTTTTTTGATTTTTTTCACCGCATGATGATAAGAAGCCTTAAGGCCTCCTGCAGATAAACCCGTGATCTTTGATATTTCCTCGTATTTCATTTCTTCAAAATACTTCATGTTGAATACCATTCTTTGCCTGTCGGGCAGCAAAAGAAGCGCCTCCTGGAGCCTGGTGGCGAACTGGTCACCACTGAAGAATGCATCATTGTGAAGTTTTTCAGTTAAAGACTCCTGATTGGTTTTAGCGTAAAAGATGAGCCTTCTTTTCTTCTTTCTCAGAAACCCCAGGGCTTCGTTCGAAGCTATCCTGTAAATCCATGTATAGAGGTCTGAATCGCCCCTGAATTTATGAATGTTCTTCCATATTTTGATGAATACTTCCTGCAGGACATCGTCGGTATCTTCATGGTATATCACCATCCTTCGGATATGCCAGTAGACCTTGACCTTGTATTTATCAATAAGGATTTGAAAACCTTTCTCACGGGTTTTGCTAACTGTGATTAGACTGAGGATCTGATTGTCTGTCAAACTGTCCAAGGCTTGCTAATGATCTTTTAAGAGGTTAGACTGCACCCGGACAAAAAGGTTTAATTAAAAGCGCATGTCGATCACTTCGACGTCGGGGTAGTCTTCAGGATTGAACTTAAAATCGTTGGGATTGAAAAGTACATTGGGCTTGAATTCTCTTACTGAATATTCAAAAAGGTTGTTGTTCTTGTCGTAGATGGATATCTGTAACAGCCTGTCTTTTTCCTTGTCGGTTTTTAGCTTGATGTATTTGTACGATTTGTCTTCGAGCGGCTTCAGTTCAATTACATGCACCTCATGGCCCATCCATACTGTTTCTTTATCATATTTGGGTTTGTAGTCATCGGTGTAGCTTGAAAGTAGCGTAGTTGGTGTAATGATGCTTTCATCTTCCTCATCTACTGAATTGATCTGTACTTCATTGGCCTCCCTGATGTAAGTCCAGATGGTTTCCCCGTCATTGATCACGACCTGGCCGGCTATTTCAAGCCTGTATTTATCGCCTTTGACCAGAATTACGCCTTGCTGGGTTTCATCTATCCCGGCTTTGTCGTTGCGCATATCGTAAGTAAATTCAATTTTGATAGAGCGGTATGATTCCGTTTTTTCCTTTATATCATTGAGTATCTCCTCGGCTTTTTTGTTCTGGGAAAATGCAGTTGAAAAGAGTATTGTGAGTGCGATCAGCAGTGTATGAGATTTTTTCATTCTTCGTTATTTGATTCTTTACTGTATAGATCTTTCAAAAATTGTTCCAAAGCCATTTCGCTTCCCACCAGGACATCACGGGCCTTACTGCCTTCGAACGGGCCCACGATCCCGGCGGCCTCAAGCTGGTCGATGATACGGCCTGCCCTGTTGTAGCCCAGTTTCAGCTTCCGTTGCAGAAGGGAAGTGGATCCTTGTTGGTTTTGTACGATAACACGGGCAGCATCTTCAAAAAGCTCGTCTCTTTCGTTTGGGTCAAAGCTGTCGGATGGTATGTCTTCCTCTTCCATGTATTCCGGAAGATAGAAGGCAGAAGGATAGGCCCTCTGAGAGCCAATGAAATCAGTTACATTATCAACTTCAGGAGTGTCCACAAAAGCACATTGCAGCCTCAGGAGGTCGCTTCCTGTCGACAGGAGCATATCGCCACGGCCTACAAGCTGGTCGGCGCCGCCCGAATCGAGTATAGTGCGTGAATCCACCTTGGAGATAACGCGATAGGCGATACGTGCCGGGAAATTGGCTTTGATGGTTCCTGTTATTATATTTACTGAAGGCCTCTGAGTGGCAATGACTAGATGTATACCTGTTGCCCTTGCAAGTTGCGCCAGCCTGGTGAGCGGGCTTTCGATCTCCTTGCCGGAAGTCATTATGAGATCGGCAAACTCATCCACAATCAGCACAATGTATGGCAGGAACCTGTGCCCTTCTTCAGGGTTCAGCTTCCGTCCCACGAATTTTTCATTATATTCCCTGATATTCCTTACCTGGGCATCTTTCAGAAGCTCATACCTGTGATCCATCTCAATGCAAAGGGAATTCAGTGTCCTTACCACTGTTCTTGTCTCGGTAACAATGGCCTCCTCTGTATCGGGAAGCTTGGCCAGGAAGTGCCTTTCTATCTTGGAGAATAAAGTCAGCTCCACCTTCTTGGGGTCGATGAGTACAAACTTGAGTTGCGAAGGATGCTTCTTGTACAGGAGAGAGGTGATTATAGCATTCAGTCCTACCGACTTACCCTGCCCTGTGGCCCCGGCCATCAGTATGTGCGGCATTTTGGTCAGGTCGGCGATATAGCTTTCATTGGAGATGGTTTTTCCCAGGGCTATGGGTAGTTCAAAACCGGTTTCCTGGAACCTTCTCGACGAGATCATCGATTTTATCGAAACGATCTCAGGGTGCTGGTTGGGAACTTCAATACCAATGGTCCCCTTGCCGGGGATAGGTGCAATGATCCGTATGCCTTTTGCCGACAAGCTGAGGGCGATATCATCGTCGAGGTTCCTTATCTTGCTGATCCTTACACCGGGCGCCGGGATTATTTCATAAAGAGTGACAGTGGGCCCTATGGTGGCCTTGATCTTATCGATCTGTATCTGGTAATGGTTCAGTGTTTCAACGATCCTGTTCTTGTTCTCTTCAAGCTCTTCCTTGGCCACCGAGGTGGGCTCAACCTGGTAATCGTTGAGCAGGTCAAGTTTTGGGAACTTATACTCGGGAAGATCAAGGGTGGGATCGTAGGTTGTGTCGAGTGTGCCGCGGTAATCCTTGTCTGAAGTTACCGTTGATTCCTTTTCTGTCTTTTCTATGGTTAGTTCTATATTGTCTTTTTTCGAAGAGGGGTCTTCATTATTCCCGGGATTGTTCCGTTCCTTTTCCTCATCATTCTTTTCTTCCTTAACCGGATTATCCTCCTCTTCATCGACCGTAAACTCCATGGTGTTGTAACGGTCTTCCTTGAAAATGTTTGCAGCCTCTTTCGATTCCTCAGTTTCAGCCGGTTTTTTTGTTCTTCCCTTTTTCTTCCTGCCAAGAGGGATAATACCCGATATCATGAGGTAGCTGACCAGGACAAACAAGATGAGAAAGACAAGGCCTACATTGCCGACAAAACCTGAGAGCCAGTCAGAGGCAACGTAACCGAAAACGCCTCCCAGGATCGAATACATGTCATGATGGTGAAAGATGAATCCGAGGGTTACCGAGAACCAGAGAATGGCAATGATCACAAAGAGCAGTGACCTGAAAGGAGCGAAGATCCTGAGCCCTGTCATGGTCTTCAGGCCGGCAAGGAACAGATACCCGATGGCGAAAAATGCACTAACACCAATCCATTCCTTCATTAACTGGTGCGCAAGTGCTGCGCCAAGCCTGCCGGTCCAGTTATGGACTTTTATATCAGGGTCGTTGAAGATCCTTGAAAAAGAGATGTTTGTGAATATGTCATCCGTTGACCATGTGAACCATGAAACCAGGAATGAAACACAGGCAAAGAAAAGATAAAGCGCTGCCAGTAAAAGGAAGAATCCCAAAATCCTCATTGCCATCTCGCTTCTCTTTGAAGCGGTGGCTTTAGTGGTGGACTTTCCCTTTTTTTTCTTGCGTGGTTTTTCTTCCGGCTTAAACTGGTTTGCTTTCCTTTTCATCTGGTCCTTTCAGGCTGCATCACAAAAGTATAAAAATATAACGGACTTCTTTGCTCTTGCTGTATTTAAGCAGGATGTTTTAATTTGGAATGATTCTAAAACGGTTTTCAGGTTACTTTTTTCCCGCTTCGAAATTAATAAGTGAACCATCATCGCAATAACCCGTAAAAGAAAAGTTATGAAAACCAGACTTATTCTGATTGCGATATCAGGTTCCCTGCTCACCTTATCGTCATTATTCTCAAGCGCGCAGCAGTTTTCTTTTACTGATCCCTGGGGTGATGAAGGGATGACTTTAATGAAAAGTGCCGGATCAGAAGTTCAGGTTCTTTTCTCGGTCCATTCTTTCGGCCTGGAGCAGCAACCCGGCAGGCCGTCCGGGGAAGTACAGGCATTGCTTCACGGACATTTCCTCGGGAACGATCCGGGAGCGCCGAACCTGCCCGGATCGGGATATTATATTGCGGTGCCTGACGGGGCGGAGGTTGAGGTTGAGATAACAGATATCAGGAAAGAAAGATACCAGGACATAAACATCGGCCCTGCACCTGAGATCCCGTTCGATTCAGAAGCAGGGGCACTGGTCTATGAAAAGGATTCGATCATCTACGGCAAAGATGCATTTTACCCCGCTGAACCGGTTAAAACCTCCGGCATTTTCAAAATACGGGGCGTTGAAACCGTTATGCTCGGCATAACCCCTTTCCAGTACAACCCAGTTACAAGGGAGCTGGTTGTAATAAGGGATGTGCGGGTTAAAGTAAGGTTTGTGGGGGGCAATGGTGAGTTTGGAGAGGAACGCCTCAGGAGCAGGCACTGGGACCCGCTTCTCAATGATTTGCTGCTGAATATTGACCAACTGCCCGATATAGATTATTCAAGGCGTATATCCGCCCAGAACCACCGGGATACCGACGGTTGCGAATACCTCATCATAGTGCCCGACGGAGCAGATTTTCAACAATGGGCCGATACCATCAGAGAATTCAGGGTAAGGGAAGGTATAACCACGAACGTCGTTACTCTTACAGAAGTGGGAGGGAACACCACAACTGCTATTGAGAACTATATTGACAATGCCTATAATACATGGGATATTCCACCATCAGGGGTACTCCTGATGGCTGATTACGGAACAGATCCGCTTTCTGCTATCACCTCCTTCTCCTATTCACATCCTTATTCAGGAACTTTCATTACTGACAATACCTATGCCGATGTTGACGGGGATGACCTTCCGGAAATGTACTTTGCAAGGATGGCAGCCAACAATGCAGCAGAACTTGAAACGATGATCACTAAATTCATTGATTATGAAACAAACCCTCCGACCGATCCGGGCTTTTATGATCATCCGATCACAGCACTGGGATGGCAGACCGAAAGATGGTTCCAGATCTGCTCGGAGACAGTGGGTGGTTTTTTCAGTAACGAGCTGGGAAAAAGCCCTGTCAGGATCAATGATGTTTACGGAGGTGATCCTTCAGTGGATCCATGGTCAACAGCCACCAACACCTCAACTGTCCTTGATTATTTTGGCCCATCGGGCCAGGGATATATCCCTTCTTCCCCATCAGCACTGGGAGGCTGGACAGGGGGTACCGCAACAGATGTGAACAATGCGATCAATGACGGAGCTTTCATTTTGCAGCATCGCGACCATGGGTATGAATTTGGATGGGGGGAACCTTCCTATTCTAATTCAAACATAGACGGGCTTACCAATACCGACCTGAGCTTTATCATGTCGATCAACTGTCTCACGGGCAGGTTCGATCACTCTTCAGAGTGCTTTGCAGAAAAATTCCACAGGTACGAGTACGGTGGCGCCAACTCGGGTGCCCTGGGTCTGATAGCTGCCTCTCAGGTCTCCTATTCATTTGTGAATGATACCTATGTCTGGGGCTTTTACGATTACCTGTGGCCGGAATTCATGCCCGATTACACTTCCAATCCCCTTCCCAGGGGACTGAATCCCTGTTTTGCAAATGCCGCCGGGAAATATTATTTACAACAATCCAACTGGCCATATAATAGTTGGGACAAACAAATAACATACCGGTTATTCCATCATCATGGCGACGCGTTCCTGAACCTCTATTCGGAGATCCCCCAGGCTCTCACAATAACCTGCGATTCATCCATAATATCGACTGATACAACCTTTACGGTCACAGCTAACAGCAGTGCTTTCATTGCTTTGAGTTATAACGGTGAACTCCTGGCAACGGATCAAAGTGAGGGTAATCCTGTGGAACTGACCTTTAATGCAGGCCTCATGTCGGGAGATCATCTGCTGCTGGTGGTTACAGGCAGGAACTATTACCGGTATGAGCAGGAAATATCTATTCTGCCTGCCAGCGGCCCGTGTGTTGTACTCGACCAACTGACTGTTATCGATACTTCTTTTAACGGGAATGGTATGCTCGATTATGGAGAAACAGGCTACCTTGGGATCCAGATGATGAATTCAGGTGTTGATGCTGCCGAGAACTTCTGGGTTAGCTTTGCCCATAGCGATCAATGGTTTGCTCTTTCAACCGACAGCATCCACGTCGACAGCATACCGGCCGGACAGAGCATTATGCTCGACATCAACCCGGCATTTTCCCTGAACTGTGCAGTTCCCGACGGTCACCAGGTGGAACTGGATATCATTTCAAGGGTAGGGTCTGATAGCTGGACCAGCAGCGAAAACCTGCCTTGCCGGAGTCCTTTCCTTTATACGGAAGGATCAACAATTGACGATATGGCTGCTGGTAATGGAAACGGACTGGCAGACCCGGGCGAAACCGTAAATCTGGAAGTCGACATCAGTAACAGTGGCTCATGCCAGTCTGATTCATTGAGTATTACTATTGATTCTGATGATCCGGATGTCTTATTCTCAAATGATTCTGTAAGATTTGCAAGCATTGCGGCCGCAGGCAGTGGTGTAGCTGTATTCACCATGACCACCGGTGCCAACATGGAACCCGGTACAATTGTCAGGCTTTTCCTTGAATTTTTTGATGACCGTGGGTCTGTATACAATGATACCCTTGAAATATCCATAGGTAAGAAGCCGGTCCTTATTGTTGACCTGGACCCTAATAACACATCGGGTCCTGCCATGCAAACAGCCATCGAAAATAACGGAGTCCCGGCGGATTACCTTACTTCAATGCCGGCAGATCTCGATATATACTCCTCAGTATTTGTACATCTGGGCATATATTCAAGCAACCATGTACTCTCGGCTTCGGAGGGAACTCAACTGGCAGGTTATCTTAACCAGGGCGGAAATTTGTACATGGAAGGAGGTGATACCTGGTGCTTTGATTCACAGACTGATGTTCATCCTATGTTCAGTATTGACCCTGTGGCAGATGGGTCGGCCGACATGGCAACAGTGGTTGGTGTTTCGGGAACTGTTTTCGAAGGATTTTCATTTCCGTATTCTGGCGAGAATAACTGGATGGACCGTATCGGGGCATCCGGCACTTCAGTGGCAGTCCTTAATAATTCATCACCCAGTTACGGAACCGTGGTCATTTATGACGGTGGTGCCCACAAAACAATCGGTGCTTCACACGAATTTGGCGGACTTGATGACGGGACCTCCACCAAAACACAGCTTGCAGGAAAATACCTGCGCTTCTTCGACATCCCGCTCTTCAATGAATGGCTGGGAAACAACACCAACTGGGACGATCCGGCCAACTGGTCGAACGGGCTGGTGCCTGATCCGAATACCCACGTTACCATTCCTGCAGCAACCACCAGGGGATATTTTCCGGCTGAAAACCGCTCGGGTGAAATGGATTGCAAGACACTGACAGTTGAACCGGGTAGTTCTTTCACAATACCCGTAAGTTCAACTATGCATATTCACAATTAAGAAGGATAGCTACATTCCGCCGCCGAACATCGCTTCAATCTCTTCCTTCGATTTCATTTCGTACCCTTCAGGTATCTCAAACTGTTTTTTGGATACTTTCTTAGTGTCGATGTCGGCTGCCGTAAAGATCATATTGAACTGAGGCGCGTGCATCTCGAACTGAAGCATGATGCCTTTGATATCACTGAATTCGGGTGTATCGAAATAGTTGCTGTTGTTCCCAAGTTCTTCGGTGAACCACGCGTTCATTCTCACTGTTTCCCCACCGGGACCTTCTATTTTGATCACAGCGCGCTTGCATTCGTAGCCAAGAATTTCCTTTGTCTCATTCCTTATCTCGATCTCGGAGTCAGGTTCATCTTTCATAGATTCTTTGATCTCTTCATAATCGGAGGTAAAACCCACCTTCTGGCCCATCATATCGAAAAGGGATACAACGCTTTTGTCTTCTCCGTCCTTGATTTTGATGGTTTTGCCCATACCCATGATGAGGTCCGTACGTGTCAGTTCATCCCTGAAATAGGTCATCATCGTCTTAGGCAGGTAAGCTAACATCTGCTCGTTTATCTCATCACCCTCATAAGTGATCTTATAGGTTATTGTTCCTTTAAATTCCTTGGGTAAACCTGCGAAAGTCAGTGTTGCGATCGAAATGGCAAAAAGTGCCAGTAATACTTTTTTCATAAATCAGTTCTCAATTATTAATTATCAATTATCAGTTATCAGTTATCAGTTATTCATTGTTAATTGTTCATTAATTGACTACTCTCAGCATCTTATGCCACCGGATCTTTCCGCCAAAGAGCGGTTCTTCATTATCAAGGGATAGCCACACAAAGACGGCCTTCCCAACAATATGATCCTCGGGGACAAATCCCCAGTACCGTGAATCTGCAGAATTATGACGGTTATCGCCCATCATCCAGTAGTAATTCATTCTGAATGTATATTCATCTGTTTCTTCTCCATTGATGAATATTTTCCCGTTCCTTATCTCAAGATCGTTTAGTTCATAGGCTTCTATAGCCCTCCTGTACAATGAAATATTTGATGTGTCGATCTTAATGGTCGCGCCTGCTTCAGGAAGGTAGACAGGTCCGTAATTATCCCTGTTCCAGGGGTACTTTTCATCATAGGGAAAAATGTTCTTGTCCCAGTAATCTTCCGGATCCATTCGTCTTTCAACTTGTATCACTGTTGGAATCCTTTTGAGTTCTTCAGCAGCTTTGCTCGTTAGGGTCATCACATATCTTCCCTGGCCCACGGGATGGATATCGCTCCTTGAAACACCCATTTTTGAGATCTGCCTGAAATTAAGCGGCGCCCCATTTGTTGCCACGTTGTAATTATACTGAAGTTCACCTGGTGTAGGCACCAGTTTGCCATCAATATAGATCTTCTGGTTTATTATTTCGAGTGTATCGCCCGGAAGGCCTATGCATCGCTTGATATAGTTTTCCCGTTTATCCACCGGCCGTGCTATGATCTTACCATATATGCGCGGATTTGACCAGACATTCTGCCGGCCCTCATTACGGATCATTTCATAATAGCTCCTGTTGCTCTGGTATTTCACAGATAAAGTGTCACCATCAGGATAATTGAATACAACGGCGTCATGCCTGTCGACCCCGCCGAAACCAGGGAACCTGTAATAGGGCAGTTTGATCCATTCAAGGTACGATTTCCTCTCGCTCGAAAGGGGCATGGTATGATGTACAAACGGGAATGAAACGGGTGTCATGGGCGCCCTTGGGCCATATGCCATTTTACTGACGAAAAGAAAGTCGCCTACAAGCAGCGATTTTTCCATCGAAGGGGTGGGTATGGTGTATGCTTCAATGAGAAAAGTGCGGATAATGGTTGCCGCAACCACCGCAAATATGATAGCATCCACCCATTCCCTGATCCATGATTTCTTTATGACGGGTCGCTTGGAAGGGTCAACATATTCTTCATCCGAAAAACCCAGGTATGGGAGGTAAACAAAAGGAACGATAGCTGCCAGTGCGTGTTCCCATAGGCTGAATTTGGTGAAGCATTTAGCCGTTTCAACGAACATCACCAACAACATAAAGACGTTGATAAAAGGGATCAGGAAGAATATATACCACCACAGAGGACGTCCGGTTATCTTAAGCCAGTAATAGATGTTAACGAAGGGGATGACGGCCAGGTAGCCTTTTTTTCCGGCTTTTTCAAAGATCTTCCACAATCCTGCTAAAATCAATATAGCAATGGCAATGGTGAGGATAAGATATATATTCATTTGGTATAACTTGTCGAAATAGTAACGCTTTTACATAGAATCGCTTGCAAAGGTCATGTTAATTTTTGTTAAAACAAAACGTGCTTTAAATAGCCAGGACATCCTGCATGGTATAGAAACCGGTTCTGCCTTCAAGCCATTCGGCAGCTACAACAGCACCCAGTCCGAATGCCTTCCTGTCATATGCTTCATGACTGATGGAAACCCTGTCGTATGCTGATTTATAAGAGACTGAGTGCTTTCCCGTTATTTCACCTTCCCTTATGGAATTAACGTGAAGTTCATCTTCTTTTCCTTCTTCCAGCGACCAGCCCCTGATGCGCTCCAGCCCGGCAGTAATGCCACCGGCGAGGGTTACAGCCGTACCGCTGGGTTTGTCTTTTTTATGTATGTGATGTGTTTCTGATATTTCCGGCCGGTATTCCGGAAAATTATTCATTAAGGAAGCAAGCTGCCTGTTAATGGCAAAGAGTACGTTAACCCCTATACTGAAATTGGAAGCCACTACTATCGAATGATTTTTTGCAAGGCAGATATTCCTGATCTCGCTGAGCCTGGTGTGCCATCCTGTTGTGCCACATACAACGGGGAGCCCAAGGTCAAAAGCCCTTGTAATGTTTCCGAATGCGGTTTCAGGGTAGCTAAAATCGATCAGGGTCCCTTCAGCCTGGCTGCCGAGGTTTTGCCAGTCCCTGTCAGTGTCAAGTGTTTTTATAATCCTGTGTCCGCGCAAAAGGGCTATCTCTTCGATAATTTTGCCCATTCGTCCGTAACCTGAAATAATGATATCCAAAACTTAAAAGTTTAAGGTGATTTTTACTCCTGATTCTGTCTGCCTGCCGGAAGAAGGTATATATGCTGGCGATTTTACATAAGGTTCCCACCTGATCGACAGGTCTTCGGAAACCTCAAAATTATAGAAATGCGCATCCACGTTTGCGTCGAGTATGTTTAACCCATACCAGATAGCTGTAATGATGTAGGAAAGGTCACGGTACCTCCTGAAGTCGTTCATCCCAGCTTCAAGCTGATTCAGGTTATACCTTTCAACATAATCGTTGTCGATCGGATACGTTTCATCGTTAGCGACGTAAACGTAAGCTTCCTCGAACTTATTGAATTCCTGTGTGTTTGTAACGATTAAATAAGTGAGTACGCCAAAACCCGCATACACGATTGGTATTTTCCAGTATTTGCGGTTGTATGCCTGGCCGAGTCCGGGCAGTATGGCAGAATAGATCGTTGCCTTCCTTATGGAATGCTCTTCCTCCGTTTTTACTTCTGACTTTTTGATTTCCGGTTCATTCTCCTGCGAAAAGCCGTGGGAAAAAAAACTAAGGAAAAGTATCAGTAGGACCAGTATCCTTGCTGAGGGAGGTAAATTTTGATAGAGTGGTATTCTTTGTTTTGGATTAGCAAGCTTCACTTTGGGCGTACCGGTTATTTTTTGACCAGCCTCGAGTAAACTTCATCAAACTCGTCTTCGCTGGTAAATGGGATAACGATACTTCCTTTTCCGTTATTGTTTGCTTTCACGGTTACAGAAGCATCGAGCTGTTTCGACAGAATGGAACCCGCTTCGAGGAACTTTTCGGGGGTTGCTTTTATTTTCTTTTTCTCCGGGGTTTTGTTTTTGAGTAGTTCCGATACCTCTTTTTCCACTTGCCTCACCGACAGCCCTTTTGATATGATCCTGTCCATCAGCCGGGTCTGCTGTTCATTGTCCTCGATGTTGATGATGGCCCTGGCGTGGCCCATAGAAAGTTTTTCATCCCGTATGGCAAGCTGCACTTCGGCGGGAAGCTTCAGGAGTCTGATATAATTGGAAACAGTTGCCCTTTTTTTTCCTACCTTGTCGCTCAGCTCTTCCTGGGTAAGCTTGCACTCTTCCATCAGTCTCTGGTATGAGATAGCTATTTCGATCGAGTTAAGGTCTTTTCTGTGAATGTTCTCTATCAGTGCCATTTCTAGCATCTGCTCATCGTTGGCAACCCTGATGAAGCAGGGCACTGCTGTCATTCCGGCCAATTTTGCGGCCCGGAGCCTTCTTTCACCTGCTATAAGCTGGTATTTTTCGAAACCCAGCTTTCTGACGGTAAGGGGCTGTACAATCCCCTGTTCCCTGATCGAGGCTGCCAGTTCCGAAAGCTCCTCTTCATCGAACACAGACCTGGGTTGAAAAGGGTTGGCCTCTATCTGGTCGATTACAAGTTCAGCTATTGCCCCAACCACATAGTTGCCTGATATATCCTTAGAGGTTATGTCAGTATCAGGACTTTGCAATATAGCTTCGAGTCCTCTTCCCAGTGCCTTCTTCTTAGATTTCATTTACGATGTTTATTCTTTTGTCCGATTCCCTGATCTGTGTCATTCCATTTTTCTGGAGTAACTCCCGTGCAAAGTTCAGGTAATTAATTGCCCCTGTGCTTGAGGCATCGTGCATAATGATCGTTTCACCGAAACTGGGGGCTTCGCTCAAGCGTGTGTTCCTGTTGATAATGGTATCGAACACCATGTTTTGAAAATGAGTCTTTACTTCGTCGACCACTTGTTTCGACAACCTGAGCCTTACATCGAACATAGTAAGCAGGAGCCCTTCTATTGTCAGCTCTTCATTCAGCCTGGTCTGTACTATCTTGATAGTATTCAGAAGCTTTCCCAGCCCTTCCAGGGCAAAATATTCACACTGAACGGGTATGATCACCGAATCGGCGGCTGTGAGAGCATTAACTGTGATCAGCCCGAGGGAAGGTGAACAGTCTACTATAATGAAATCGTAATCATTCCTGACCTTATCAAGCACTTTTTTCATCATCTTTTCCCTTCCGGGCAGGTTGATCATTTCGATCTCAGCACCAACAAGGTCAATATGTGAAGGAAGGAGGTCCAGGTTAGGTGTGGATGTGTTAACAATTATATCTTTTGGTTCCTGATCATCAATAATGCATTCGTAGATACCTGTCTTTACGTTCTTAGGATCGAAACCGACACCTGAAGTAGCATTTGCCTGCGGATCAGCATCAACCAACAGAGTTTTGTGTTCAAGCACTGCAAGGCCGGCAGCAAGATTGATTGCTGTTGTGGTTTTACCCACCCCACCTTTCTGATTGGCCAGGGCAATTATTTTTCCCATAGAATACCTTGTATTTATTGAGGTTTTAAACAAAAATACAACATCACCGGCTAAGTAACAGGCATGACTTATCAGGAGTTATTAACCGGCTTGTGGATAAAAACCCCGGGAAACAGACATTATTAACCAAAAGGATTACTCTTCTTTTTCAGAATCAGTGGGCCCGAGATCCTCAAACTCAACATCCGTATGGATGTCCTTGTTTTTTTCGGTGATATCACCGGGTTTTGATTCTTCACTTTCCTGTGGCTGGCCGCTCTTTATATAGTTAACAACATCTTCAAAGCCATCGGCAAATTTGTCAAAATCCTCCTTGTAAAGGAAGATCTTGTGCTTTTCATAATAGAATTTGCCCTGCTCATTGTTGAAACGGCGCTTGCTTTCTGTGATTGTCAGATAATTCTCGCCCGATCGGGTGGCTTTTACATCAAAGAAATAGGTTCTTTTTCCTGCCCTAATCGCTCTCGAATAGATCTCTTCTCTTCTGTTCTCCTGATTCTCGTTATCAGCCATCATTTTCCTGTTTAGTTCAACCAACTTGCTCTTCCAACGGAAGCAAATTTAAAAATAAATATCTATGTACCTAAATTTGCAAATATCGAAGTTGAATTATTTGTTAAACAGACAAATAAAATTTGGCTCAGGTTGCATGAGATCTGAAAAAATGAAACACATTGATGTTTTTCTTACCGGAAGTCTATAATTATTTTACATTTGCAACTGCCGTTAAATTGAGTTCATTAACACTATAATGCTAAGCAGAAGGCATCTCCGGATCAAAACATTGCAAGCTTTGTATGCCTTTTTCCAATCGGGAAATGACAGCATAGCCGCTGGTGAAAAATCTCTTCACAAACACATTAACAGGTTATACGACCTTTATATCTTCCAGCTCGATCTCATTATCGAACTGAAATATTTTGTCGGCCAGCGGCAGGAAGATGCTAAGAAGAAGTTCTTTCCAACTGAGGAGGACTTGCATCCCAATACCAGGCTTGCCGACAATTTGCTCATAAAGCAACTCGATGACAACGAAGAACTTTTAAGGAGGAGGGAAAAACTCAATGCAAACTGGCGAGACGAGGTCAACCTGTTGCTAAAAATATATAACGATCTCAGGGGCAGCGACGCATACCGGGAATATCTCAACGATCCGGCCCCGGGATACAAGTCAGACAAGGAAATACTTTCATACATTGTCATCGAGATCCTCAGTGATTACGATCTTTTGAGGGCCATTTACGAAGACCGCGACATTCACTGGTCAGACGCCGATTTTGATATTTCGCTTTTGATGGTCCTCAAAACCATCAATTACTTCAAGAAACAAATGGATAAAGAGGAGCCCCTTCCTGATGTCTTTAAAGACAGGGAAGAGGACCGCGACTATATGGTAAGGCTGTTCAGGAAGACAATACTGCGCAGTGAAGAATTTGAAAAGCTTGTTGAAGAGAAAGCAACCAACTGGGAGCTTGAACGGATAGCCATTATGGATATGCTGATACTCAAAATGGCGCTGGCCGAGATACTGGAGTTCACTAACATCCCTGTAAAAGTCAGTATCAATGAATACATCGAGCTGTCCAAAATATTCAGCTCCCAGAAAAGCAGGGTTTTCATCAATGGCATACTCGATAAGCTCATACAGGAATTGAAGAGCGAGAACAAAATAGTGAAAACAGGGAGGGGATTGGTAAATAGCTGATCCCTCAGAATATTAATAATTAAACTTTTTTGAAAGGATTATGAAGTATACTGCCTTTAGTAAGATCAACGAAGCCAAAGGTGCAAAAATGGTGGAATTTGCAGGTTATTACATGCCGCTGCAATTTGAAGGGGTCAATATTGAACATGAAACCGTGAGGAAAGGAGTTGGTGTTTTTGATGTTTCCCATATGGGTGAGGTCTGGATCAGAGGCCCGAAAGCCTTTGAGCTGGCACAGAAAATAACTTCAAACGATGTGGCCAGGCTGACCGACGGCAAGGTGCAGTATACCTGCATGCCCAATGATAAGGGAGGGATCGTTGATGACCTTCTTATCTACCGTTTCAGCGAAGAGGAATATCTGTTGGTGATCAACGCTGCCAATATTGACAAAGACTGGGAATGGATCAAAAAGCAGAATACTGTGGGTGCTGATATAGAAAACGCATCCCACGAAACAGGCCAGCTTGCCGTTCAGGGGCCCCTGGCAGGGAAGGTCATTACCAAACTGGTTGACTTTGACCTTGCAGAGATACCCTATTACACTTTTAAAGTGGTAGAAATGGCGGGTGTTAAGAATGTAATCCTTTCAAATACAGGTTACACCGGTTCGGGAGGTTTTGAAATATACTTTGACATGAAAGAGGGCGAACCTATCTGGAATGCTGTTTTTGAAGCAGGTGAGGAGTTTGGGATAAAGCCCATCGGGCTGGCGGCAAGGGATACCCTGCGCCTCGAAATGGGATTTTGCCTCTATGGTAACGATATCAACGAAGAAACTTCCCCTCTTGAGGCTGGTCTTGGATGGATCACCAAGTTTGTGGAAGGAAACGATTTTGTGAACCGGCCGGCCCTGGAAGAGCAGAAGCAGGAAGGTGTGAAGAAAAGGCTCAGAGGGTTCATCATGCTTGATAAAGGGATCCCCCGGCAGCATTATGAAATTTGCGATACTGAAGGTAATGTGATCGGGGAGGTGACATCAGGGACTATGTCACCTTCATTGAAACAGCCTGTTGGTTTGGGGTATGTGAAGAAAGAACATGCCGCGTTCGACAATGAAATATATATCCGCATAAGGAACAAGCTTCTCAAGGCAAAGATCATAAAATTGCCTTTTTACAAAGGTTAAAAAAGAAGCCTGAGTAAAATAACCGGGAGAACGGGCACCGGGGGCCTTACTCCCCGGTATTTAGCAAGTAGTGAGTTTAAGTTTTGCCCGCACGTCCCGGATCTAAATACAAAGTTAGTACTTATTACCGATATGCTCATTCCCTGTCGGGAATGAATCTTTCCGTTTGGTTTTCAACAGGATCCAGGCTCATCAGAATAGCACACGGCTTTACAATTATTTAACTCATTATGAGGGGATGAGGGACTACAAAAAAAGCACAGTACCCTGAAGGCACTGTGCTTCGTTTAAAAGAGCATGAGTTTATCAGATGGCCTCTGTTTCCACGATCTTGGCCATAATATCGGCGTAAGGCACTACCAGGTACTTCTTCCCTTCAAATTCAATTTCGGTGCCCGAATATTCCTTGTAGAAAACAATATCGCCCACGGCAATCTCAATATTTTCGATGTTGGAGATTGAAACCACTTTCGCATATTTGGGTTTTTCCCTTGCGGTATCGGGAATGATTATCCCGCTGGCCGTTTTCTGTTCCTTTTTGTCATCGCTTATGTCCAGAATTACATTCTGGTTGACAGGCATCAGTTCTTTTTGCATTTTAAATCCTCCTGTAAATGATTTATCCGTTTATTTCTAATAGTTCATTGATCCTTTTCTTGTCGAACCCCACTATAATTTCCCCTTCTATGTCGGTCTGGGGCACACCCTGTTGTCCGGTCCTTCTTACAAGCTCTTCCGCTGCCTGCTGATCTCTTGAAACATCAACGTCTGTAAAAGGTATCCTGTTTTTACGAAGGTAGGTCTTCAGTGTATTACACCAGGTGCATGTGGGAGTTGAAAAGACCGTGACACTTTTCATCTTTTTCCCTTCCGACTGCATGATCCCGGCAAACTGTGCATCTTCGAAGAGGGTTTTGTAATAGCCGTTTTCATTACAGCCGATTACGACATTCATGAATTTTCCGTTCTCAAAGATCAGAAGGGATGGCACTGATTTTACCGGGTAATTGGGGTGGATATCCCTTACTTTGGACACATCAGCCCATAAGACGGTTACGTCATTCATACTGGAAGATGCATCCTGAATGTTCTTATAAGCACATTCGTTTGGCGTACTGCCGGGTTTGTAAAGTAACAGGTAGGCTTTGGCCTTGTCTTTCAGTTGCTCAAGCGCCTCCGGATGTGATCTGACTTCCTGCATTTTTGTCGGTTTTTGATTTTTCATGTGCAGATATCAATATGTGTGCCATAGGTAAAACAATCTTTTAACCATGAAAGTTTTGACTGCAGAAGTGACATGTAGTCAGTCTTGTGTCAGGAAGGTTTTTTGATCTTTTTCTTCAGGTATTGATAATC
This sequence comes from uncultured Bacteroidales bacterium, assembly GCA_964644135.1. Lineage (GTDB taxonomy): Bacteria > Bacteroidota > Bacteroidia > Bacteroidales > JAGOPY01 > CAZMOK01. The sequence continues at coordinate 45,035 of CAZXWD010000011.1, forward strand.
AAGATAATAAATGATCTTTACAGAGAAGGAATTACTGGCAGGCGATGAAAGGGCATAATCAAAGGAATTGAAGAAATTCCTGGTTACGGGATCCTGTAATGCCGAAATGGCATTTTGCCAGGCAATGATCATTTCACTTCCCGGGGCAAAATACCAGGTGAAGTAAGTGTCTATGTTGAATGCCGTATAGTTGATATCGAAATCGCCTGTGAAGTCATTGGCCCTGAGATACCCGTCTTCCTTAAGATCATAAAACTTGTTGTACTGAACTACAAACCAGTAGTGCCGGAGCCTGAGCTCAAGATTCAGCTTATTGTTGAAAGTGTAAGTAAGGTTCAGTGTATTTGTAATATTCTTGATGTCCCTTTTTCCAAAAATTATTGCTTCGGAATTATCGGGCCGTAAACTGTCGGTTACATAACCCAGGTCATTCATATCGTATTCAAAAGAACTCCTCATCCTTAAAAACATATGGTCGCTGATCCTCAACCTTGGTCCCAGGCTCGCATTATAGCTCCTTTGTTTGTACTTTGCACCGAAATCTATCCCGGCACTGAAATCGATCACAACTTTTTTTGTATAGTCAGGGGAAAGGAAAAAGCTGAGATCGTATTGTGAAGGAAGTTTCACCACTCTCCCTTCAACGCGTGGTTCATAATAATCATGGATTTCGAAAGGGTTGGCATCGAATTCAAACCCTACTGTAAGCCGGTTCCTGAAAGTAGTTCTTAAACTGTATTCAATTTCCACACTTGTATATTTTCTTGGGGCATACAGGTAGTTTAATTCAAGGCTGAAAAGGTTATAGAGCTCCAGTATCTTCCAGAAGGGCTCATAAATGTTATACCTCATGAATATCCCGTTCCTGAATACATTATTGACCCGGTTGAAGCCCATATCATTAGGGTCCCATTTGTCGGTCTCCACTCTTTGCCATATCCCTCCAAGAAAGTTTCCGCTGATCTTGTCGAGCTTGATGGTGTATTTATGGCCGAATTCCGGAGCTTTTTCGCTGCTGTATTTTTGCGAAATATTATAGAGGCCCGAAACTGCGTAAGTGTTTGATTTATTGGCCAGCCTGAATTGGGTGCCGCTAACATTGGCGGTGTGGTAGAAATCGCCCATATACACATTCGTGTTATAAGCGCTGATGAAGGAGTTGTTTCTGAACGACTGGTCAAATACGACCATATTATAATTTGTGAGAGGCTGGATAACTATCTCCTCTGTATTGCTGCCTGAAGAATCTGCAACTGTAGCTTTCGCCGGGGCAGTTATCGCATTGAATACCCCGATGCCAAGGCCTTTGCCGGTCCTGCCCGATACCTTCGAAGCATTGATCAACTGCGTTTCGAGGGTGCTTTTGACCACCGAGTCATAATCATCGTAAACATCACCCAGGCCCACAGGAGTTGTGCCTATCCTTCTTGAATAGAAGATATCTCCACGGCTGAAAAGCTCGGTCCCTTCCGTGAAGAACTGTCTTTTTTCAGAATAGTAGACTTCAAAAGGGGAGAGGTCGATGATAATATCATCCGATTCCACCTGTCCGAAATCGGGGATAAGGGTCATGTCAAGGGTAAAGGACTCGCTTAGCCCGAGTTTGACATCAGCGCCGTAACTTGCCCTGAACAACCAGTCTGTCTCAGGATTTTTTTCTGTATACCCCGAAAGATACGGCTCTAGTGATAACCTGAGCGGTGGTTTGATCCCTCTTATACCCGTAAGTAAGCCAGACTGGTTGATGATACCGTCGACCCTCTTGTCAATATAATTCCAGGTGGATATTTCCCTGGTCCTCTTTACCTCCCTCCAGAAATTGATCCCCCACTCCTGCACTTCGGTCCTGGGAAAACGGATCGCAGAATAGGGGATCTCCATTTCAACTGTCCAGCCAAGGCTGTCGATCCTGACCTCGCTTTTCCAGACTGCATCCCATTGCCCGTCTGAGCCTTCCCTGGAGTACTTTTTATCTATCTGTATTCCTGAAGCAGTTACCTTGAATTCAAATGAGCTGTGGCCTTCGCCATAGGGGGATATATCAGTTGAAAAATAATCGGCATTAAGGTCGTTCTGGTCTCTTTTTCCGAGTTCGGTCAGGATACTGTCAGGGGAAGAATCGAATAATCTCGCAGCTACATAAAGCGCCCGGTTATCATAGAGGATCCTGACTTCGGTCTTCTGGGAAGGAGCCCTGCCGTTATAAGGTTCGAACTGTACAAAATCTGATGCAACAGGCACTCCCTTCCATACATCATCATTAAGCTGCCCGTCGATTGAAGGCTCCTTTTCAGTAAATATCGCCGTCAATGATTTCTCTTCTGCCGGATAAGACCTGTCGGCAGCAACCTGTTGAGCAATAAAAAGAATAAGAAAAACAGCTATTCCTGTTACCCTCCGATTCATACGAAACTTTCAGCGTGCAAAATTTTCAATACCTGTTAAATGTTTCACAAAGGTAAGAAAAATGGCTATCCGCATATTTCCCTGTAGAGGGAAAAGTTCTCCTCATCGAAGCAAACAAATATAACCTCACTTAAGCTTTTATCCTTTTCAAGAAAGCTGTTTACAGCTTTGCAGGCAATTCTGGCGGCTTCATCTTTTGGGTAGCCATAGACGCCGGTACTGATATTGGGAAAAGCGATGCTTTCACAATTATGTTCCACGGCCAGCTCAAGGCTGTTCAGATAACAGTTCGCAAGTTGTTCTTCCTGGTTTGACGGGTCTTTGCCGTAGACCGGACCAACCGCATGGATCACGTATTTTGCCGGAAGGTTATATCCATTCGTTATCCTTGCTTCACCCGTAGGGCAGCCTCCCAGGGTCCTGCATTCTTCGAGGAGTTCAGGCCCTGCTGCCCTGTGAATGGCACCATCCACGCCTCCTCCGCCGAGCAGGCTGTGATTGGCGGCATTGACTATTGCACCAGTCTGCATCTTTGTGATATCGCCCCGGATGATCGAGATCTTTGGATTTCTCATTATTTCTTGATTTTCCTGACAAAAAGCTGTGATGTTTCATATCTTACCACTTCCACGGGATCGCCTTTATCAATAAAACCTGCGAGTGAAGTGGCATCGTAGACTTCATCCCCGATCAGGACTTTGCCTGATGGCCTCAAAACAGTGGAGGCAACTCCTGTTTTGCCGAGCATCTCCACATAGGTGTTATCGGAAGAAGTAAAGCCGGCATCCCTGCTTTGAACGGATTCGAGAGCGAGTGAACCGAAGAGGCGGTTTTCTGAGAAAATGCTTTTTGTAATATAAAATGAAATGATCATAGAAAGGAATATTGCCGTGATGACCAGGAAAAGAGAGCTGATAACCGATGTCAGGTCGACACCTGAAAAGTCGAATCCCACATTGCCTACCAGGCTCAGGGTGAGGCCGGTTATGACAAATAAAATCCCCGTTACCCCGGCAACACCGAAGCCGGGTATGGCAAAGATCTCCACGGCTATTAAAACTATGCCTCCGATAAAAAGGAGTATTTCCCAGTTGTCGGCAAGCCCCTCAATGTATAACGGGGCAAAATACAACAGTGCGGCAATAAAGGCAGCTATAAGAGGGAATCCAACCCCGGGTGACTGCAGCTCGAAGTAAATGCCGCCTATAATGATCATGATAAGTATCCCGCTGATGAACGGATTGATCAGGAAAGCAATGAACCTGTCCATCCCTGTGAGTTCCTGTTCAACTATTTCATAATTTTCAATTCCGGCATACTCAAAAAGTTCGGGAATAGAATTGACAATACCTTCACAATAGCCATTCCTTACAGCTTCGCTTGCAGTAAAAGTTAGCACCGACCCACTGTCGATCACGTTTTCGATCTCTATCCTGGGATCGACCATCGCCTGGGCTATATCCGGATCACGCCCTGTGGCCTCGGCAGTGGAGCGCATGGTGGCCCGCATGTACGACTGGTACTTATCGGGTACCACTTCCCCCTGCTGATTGACCACCGTAGCTGCGCCGATAGTTGCACCCGGTACCATGTAGATGCTGTCGCAGGCAATGGATATCAGGGCACCTGCGCTCGCAGCATTGTGATCGATGAACACGTAGGTGGGTATAGGCGTCTGAAGGATCTTCGTCCTGATCGAGTCGGCCGATTCCACCATACCGCCATAAGTGTTCATATGGATAAGGATAATATCAGCCCCTATTTTCTCGGCTTCATCGATCGCCATTTTTGTGGACCTCCAGACAGGCGGTGCAATTTGTTCCCTTATGTCGAACTTATACACCGTCAGTGGTCCGTCGACAGTATCGCTGACTTCCGGTTGTGAATATCCTTTCACTATTGTTAAAGCCAGGATAAAAAGAGATATGTATTTTAAGGCCTTTTTCATTTTTTTATTTGGATATTTTAGAATGCATCTGCCTGTACATCTTCTTCCAGGCACGGCGCTGCCAGTAATCACGTCTCCAGTCTTTTCCCCATCGAACGTTTTGCCACATCCTCTCGTGGAGGTAATAGAACAGGATCTTGGCCACAACTTCTATTCCCGCAACAAACGAAGCCGTTTCGAATACTTCGCTCAGCGACCGGTCTGTATAACGTTTGAAAATAATAAAAGTTATCAGGAAAGTAGTCAATGTGGCGATTACCCTCCAGCTCATGGCCTTTGTAATCGACCTGCTGGGGCTGTCTTTATGCTCCAGTTTTGATGGCCGGTTATTATTCTTTCCCATAAGTTAGGTTTTGCTTCTTTTCGACTTGTAGAAGTGATGTAAATTTAATCAAAGTATCTTTTAATTATGGAAAGGATCTCTCCATGAATTTTCCCGTTGCTTGCAATTATTTGATTTCCATGAAGATAGCTGTCTTCACCCTGGAAATCTGTTACATTCCCACCTGCTTCCCTTGTTATAACAGCGCCGGCAGCCACATCCCATGGATTAAGGCCAAATTCATAAAAGCCATCGAACCGGCCACAGGCAACATAAGCAAGGTCGAGCGCCGCCGATCCCAGCCTCCTGATGCCCCGGCTCGATTGCACAAGATCCTTGAAAAGCGCCAGGTATGATTCAAATTTGCCGGCAAGCACATACGGGAACCCGGTTGCAAGAAGTGAGTCTTCAAGGCTATCCGAACTGCTGACCCTGATAGGCTCCCCATTAAGAAAGGCCCCTTTATCTTTTGATGCATAGAAACACTCGCCTGACATTATATCCAGGATCACACCCGATATCAGTTCATCCCTGTATGAAAGAGCAACAGAAATAGAGTAAAACGGAATACCGTGTATGAAGTTCGTAGTCCCGTCGAGGGGGTCTATGATCCAGGTATGGTCAAATCCCCCGGGCGGGTAATTGCCCTCTTCGGCGATTATATCAGATTCCGGGACCAGTTCCTGCAGCTTTTCCACGAGCATCTTTTCAGCCCCCTTGTCAACATAGGTGACATAGTTGTGCCTGCCTTTGGATTCTATGTCGGAGGAAGTGAACCTGCCTGCCTCTTTTTTTATCCAGTTACCGGTTTCCAGGCAGATATCGCATACTGAACCTGTTATTTTTTCGATGTCCATATTATGTGGATGGTATTTTATTGTTGTATCGGTGCCTGAAATAGAATATACCTGCAATGCCCAGGATAATCAGCACTATGGATATGATCTCAGCCTGGGTTACATTGAGCCCGGCAATATCGTACCTGATGTTCACTCTTATCTTTTCTATAAAAAAACGTTCTACCCCATTAAGGATAAGGTAGATAGAAAACATCATCCCGGGTATTGCAATTTTCTTGCGCAGTGACCACAGGACTATGAAAAAAAGGTACACAATTACTGTTTCATAAAAAGGAGTGGGGAATACGGGCTCGGCAAGTATATGGCAATGATCCCCGGTGCAGTTGCTGATCAGGACCCCTTCATCAATTACATTGTGGGGATAGCGTGAAGCCCACATCCAGTCGGGTAGAAAGCTTAACCAATCGGGCTTGGGCGCATTATTAACAATCCCCCAGCATCCGTCGCCCGAAAGCTGGCAGCCAATTCTTCCTGTACCGTAGCCTACCAGCAGCCCGGGGGCTACAGTGTCGCCGATCACCGGCCATGGGATCCCATTCTTCTCGGCATAAACAGCAACTGCAATCGCTGCCACTATAAGACCTCCGTAAAACGCAAGCCCGCTCAGGGAGAAAAGTGTGCCTATCGGGTCTTTTGCCAGTTGATCGAGATGCTCCACAACATCGAACAGTTTTGACCCCACCAGCCCTGCAATGGCTGCTACCAGCAAAATGCTTCCTGTAAGTTGGTAAGGATGGACTTTTTCTTTTACTGTCACCGGTTTTGGCAGTTGCTGCTTACGTTTTTGCCAGTAAATGTAAAATGTGTATGCCAGTGCCCCGCCTAAGCCGATAAACCAGTTTCCCTGCCACGAAAAGATAAACTCCTGGGGGTTTTCAGTAAACTTTTCATAACTGAGGATTATTCCGCTCAGTTTGAGCAATACTATGCCTGACAGAACAAACGATATAGCCAGCTCTGAAAATGAGGCAGGTTTTCCCTTGACCCTTTCCTTCATTTGAGGGCTTATTGTACCGTTTTTCTCTTTTCTCTTTAGCTCAAAATATACCAGTATGCCTGCCAGGATGAAAGCGAGGGAGACAAAAAAGCCATATGTCTGGACAGGCAGGTCTATGTTGGTTCCGAAGAGGCTGTTGATCAGGTCGCTAAGCTTAGGATACATTGCTAATTCCTTTTAAGGTTTATGATCTCTAATCACCAGGCAGCAGGCTTTAATGAATTCTATCATTAGCTTACAGGATGACAAACTTATGAAAACCTCCGAAGCGGAGCATATTTTTTATACAACAGGGTGCAACTTTGTCTCTTCACGACATTAATTAGTATTTTTGCCCAAAATGTTCCAACCATGATCCAGAGAGTTCAGACATTGTTTTTGACAGGTGTGGTAGCCATCACGGTAGTGCTGTTCTTTTATCCCATAGCCAGCTTCCTGTCTGATTTTTATTACCTCAAGCTCTATGTATATGATCTGAAGAGCATGACACCTGATACTGAGCCGATCTTTTCGGAATACTATGTGATCCCGCTTCTTGCCTTGCACGTGGCAGTGGGGCTCATCAGCCTCATTACGATCTTTTTGTACAAAAGAAGGATGGTACAGGTAAGGCTTGTCAGGTTTTCATTCCTGCTTGAAATTGTTTTCATTGCTCTTATCTTCTTCTATTATATACCACAGATCGA
>CAZXWD010000012.1:0-1624 GCA_964644135.1 uncultured Bacteroidales bacterium
ACCATTGTATCATTTACCACTTCGATGGCAAAAAGATCGTCTGATGTGTTGCTTTCTTGCTCAGCAAATTCAATACCGTTCCAGAAAAGTATGGTGCCGCTTTCTCCCACGAACCATACCGCTGTGTCTGACAGGATTGCACCGTCGAAAAGCTCACTGTCAGTGGCTCCGGATATCTCGTTCCACCAATAAACAGTATCCATCTGGTATTGATAAATATCTATACCTGTTACCTGGTTCCATTCGAGTTTTGGTTCTGGGTTCTGCTCAGATGCATCGTTTGGCCTGCTTAGTGTTGGGCGTCTTAACACGGTAAATGACCTTGTCTCCGACCAGTCTGAGATATCGTCGCCATCTTTGGCCCTGACACGCCAGTAATAGGTTTCGCCGAATGTCAATTCTGACATTTCGATGCCTGATTGCAGTTCAACTTCAAATCCAACCGGCGAAGGGAAAGCAGGGTCGGTATCGAGATGAATATCATACATGATAATTCCCGTGCTTCCACCGGTTACCGCAAACCAGCTAAGGACAACGTTTGGCTGCTGGTTCAACGCACCGTCGTTAGGTGATTCCAATTCGGGTGCATAGATCCTTACCTGTGCTGTAACACTCAGAAAAGCTGCTGTAAGAAGGAGAAGAAAAGTAGAATAGATCTTTTTCATCATATCTGGTGTTAAAAATGTTTTCTAAAACTTTATAATTAATAAACAATGAATTTGGCTGTCCTGGAATCTCTTTCATTCCTCAGCTCGATAATATATGTGCCCGGTGCCAGGTCCCGGCTGTTTACTTCAAACACATAACTGCCTTTATTTACTATCCCTTTGTCGATCGATCTGACCACCTGACCCCTGAGGTCATAGATATTTATGCTCAGCCTGGTTGATTCTGAAAGCTCAACTTCAACAAAAGCATTGTTGATGGCCGGGTTAGGATAGATATGCAGTGATTCTTCCTTGTTCTGGTTGGCTGCAGGCTCAAAGATACCGACGGGCTTCTGAAACTCATCAAGTGCTATAATGCCCCTGCCATAGGTAGCGGCATAAATAACACCATAATTATCATTTCCCGGGTAGATCTCATAGGTAATATTACCAAGTGGATCGACTATAGGAACTTCGTCGTCTTCTTTCCTTATTTTCTGCTGCCTGATCATCATAACAGGAACCTCACCTATAGTTCCGTTCTGTTGCATCCAGGAGGTGTTGCCTCCGTTCGGATTATCTGTTACGTAGATGCCATATTCAGTCCCAAGGATCACCAGGTCGTTGTTAGGATCCATTTCAATCAGTGAGGCGTATACCGGTGCCTGTGGCAGGTCTCCCTGTACTGAGACAAATTCCGGATTCTCATCCAGTGCGTTCGTCGACATATAGACATAGTGGTCATTTCCATAATTTCCGAGTGTGATCACCACTTTATTGGGGTCATTGGGGTCAACTGAAACAGAAGTGACAACCTGCTCAATTTCATCGCTTGTTCCGGGGAGATACACCGGTATCCTTGCCGTGGAGATAACTGAAAAAGGACTGTTTACATCTGCTGTTTCAAAATCATAGGCGTATTTGATGTTGGATACCCTGTAAAGAGTTCCTTCCAGGGTTCCGACAAAAAGGTGGTT
>CAZXWD010000012.1:1724-6250 GCA_964644135.1 uncultured Bacteroidales bacterium
CCGCCAAATTCGTTCCTTCTCACGAAAAGTTCAATGCTTCCGTCCCTTTCAGGGTGGGGATATTTGGAATAAATAACCGCTTCAGGATAAATAACTGAATATGAAAGATAGCCGCCGTTATCGCGGGCAGGGATGTCTGCCTGGCTGGTCCACAGGTCGGTTCCCCGCTTTGCATCACTTGATTGAAGATTCGCGTTCATTTCAAGCGTACCAAGATCCTGGCTTCCCCCGCCAATAATCCTCTTGTCGGCCGAAGGCGCCACGGTGTAAAACTGTGCGCTGATATGATCACGATTCATGCTCTGGTAAGTGAAAAAGAAGGCTGCACTGTTGTCGGCAAGGCCTTTGAATATACCACCGTTGGTAAGGCAGAAGAATTCTTTGGGGTCATTCGGATTGAAAATATATCCGTTTTGCCCTGGTGGCAGGTAGCGTTCATCAAACGTTGAGGTTGAACTGCGTGAGGCAAGGTTCCAGGCAAAATATCCTTCATCATCGAATTTTTCGCCCAGCCATGAGTCCACACCGCCAACAAGGATCTTATCGGGATCATTGGGGAAAACTGCAAGTGCGCAGTTATATATTCCCTGGCCGTCGCTTGTGTTCGATCCTGTGTTGAATAAATTGAAATTTGAACTTCCCCCGGGGCCGATCACTCTCCACGTCTCACCCCTGTCGTCTGACCTGAAAACCCCGTTTAGCGCCCCCTGGGTTGTAACAACTACGGCATAGATTATATTCCCGTCAGTTGGGGCAACGGCAAATTCAAGGCGCCCTACCCCTGAATTGGGAAGGTCGTAAGTGGAATCGGTGGAACGAAGGATAAAGTTCGACGGGTTGCCATCGTCGGAAACATAGCAGAGATTATTCACTTCTGCAATGACCAGTCCGTCAGGGCCGAATTTAACTTCCATGGAGTTGCCGAGGAGTTCTTCACCCTCTGCAGTCAGTGCTGTGCTCCAGTTACCGCCTTTATCGTCGGTATAATGCAAACCCGTATTCGTGCACGCGTAAAGCCTGTTGCCGCCATCGGCTGCAATTTCGTTGATGAATTGCCAGTTTTCACCGTCGGGCTGGGTTGAAGGTACAAGGTTGAACGTTTCTCCGTCAGTCGACCTGAAGAGCCCCTGGCCCATAAAGCCGCCGGCATAGTTCCATTCACCGAGCACTGTGTATTCTTCTACAGTATATCCTTCGCCGGTGCCTGCAAAGATATCACCGTCGGATGTCTGGGCGATACAGCTAACTCTGAGATTACCATTGCCAACATTGATCTTTTCCCACAGGTTGCCGTCATTCACCGACCTGAACATTCCGCCCATGACGCTTCCAGAATACATCGTCATGCCTGTTTCATCCCTGTTGTCATAGAGGATCGCCCTGACCCTGCCGGCCAAATTGTTAGGTCCGCGAAGCTTCCAGTCAAAATCATATTCCCTTGTAGCCTGCTGCTTGCTTTTTTGTACCTGTTCCCTGGCACGGATTACGTCATTGGCCGAAATCGTACCTGTATTCTGATTGGTACGCAGCACATCCATGTACTCCAGCCCGTTCCGGGGCGCAGTTTTTTTCTTTTCATCAGTTTCTGTGATAGAAGCAGAGATCAGTAAGGCAGCAAATCCAACAGTCAATACTAAAATGGTAAAGGGTATAAGTCTGTTCTTCATATCAGCTTATTTTGAGTTTTTGGTTATAGGTGATTAATTAAACGTGCCAAGTTACAGTTTTTTTAAGAAAGGGCACAAACGGCTTTGCTAATTTTTTAACAAAAATATCCATTTTATTGAATAAACAAAGATAATATTCCTGAACGGGTGTGCAAGCTGTAATCAGAAAACGGCTGAAAGGGGCAAGTAAACGGAAGTGCTGTTATTAGCTGCTTTTAGCTTGTATGAGAGGTCTTTAAAAACCGGGTGGCAGGTTAAATGATCCTGTAGGTTTCATTTTTTACCCAGCCTTTGCTCCCGTTGGCTATCACGATCTCGGTCCAGCTTTCAACCCTGTCGGTTATCCGTACTTTGGTACCTTCATGGATAACAAAAAGGTCAACACTGTTTTCATTTGGTGAACTTTTCACCGTAAGTGTAGGCGTGAATATAATAGCTTCTTTCTCTCTGGTAGTTTCACGGTAACTCTCACCGGCAAGGACAAAGCTCAGGACTGTTATTAAAATCACCAATATGCCTGTCCAGAAGCTTATCTTTCTTATGGCAATCCTCTTTGAAAAAGTGAAGAAAAGGACAAGCAGCCAGAAAAACATGAAGGCTCCCGTCCCGATCCATGCCCAACCATCAAAATCTGTAAGGTTTTTAAGAGTATTCCACCACTTAACATAGAACAGCTCGGGTATGGCATCTATCTTGTCGATAGTCCTGCTGTTGGCAAGGCTCAGGTTATAATCAATATCTTCATTGGTAGGATCAAGCTTTTTCGCCTTTTCATAAAAAAGGATAGCTTCCGGTATCCTGTTCAGTTTGAAATATGAATTTCCTATGTTATAATGGAGTTCTGATGATTCATACCCTTTCTCTATTACATCCAGGTAGAGATCAATGGCCTTTTCATAACTGGCTTCATTGTATGCCTGGTTACCCCTGATAACAAGCGAATCTGTTCCTGAGGCCATGGTTGCCGAAAATGGGAACAGCAAAAGTATCAACACTATATTTATCTTCAGGGTCTTCATTTTATCTCTCGTTCAGTTTTAGTGATAATACCCAGGGCTTTATTATAAAGTTCGTTCATCTTCTCGCCTGCAGGACCGGGTGCAAACCTGGCAAATTCGCAATCGTTGAGCACATTAGCAAAATCGTTTATGGTCTCTTCAGCCACACTTTTTTCATCGAGCCTGTTCTTGACGTTTTCCATCGAAAGTTCCGACAGGGGTATGCTGAATTTGTCGCTGAGATAGCCCCACAGCGCCCTTGAAATTTCTTCATAAAAGAGTTGTTCCTTGCCTTCCTTGAGGTGTTTCTCTGCCAATCTGAGGTTCCTTCTGGCAACTCTTGTGGCACGCTTTGTTCTCATAAGCCTTACATCCCTGCGCCTTTTAACATGTCTCCTCCATATGATCATCACAGCAAAGAATATAACTGCAGGAGCAATGAGCAGAATGTAGAATAGCCGGGAGCGGTAAAAATGCACACCGATCTTATTTAGCTGGAAGGGGTAGGCCCTGATATGCCTGATATCGCTTCCGATGAACTGCACATCCTTTTGGCTTACACCGCTGTAGCCGATACCTGCAGGCTCTTCATCGCTCTTTTCCACAGATATGTTGAATTCAGGGGTTTTGAGGGTTACATACTTTTTAGCTGCCGGATCAAAGTACACGAATGAAGTGGGCATGATGGCGAATTCCCCTGCTGTTCTCGGTATGATGAGGAATTCATAGGTTTTTCTTCCCGAGATGCCCGAATTCGTCCGGTTTATCCTGTCGGAAACTTTGGGGTCGTAAACTTCAAAATCGGGTGGGAATACAAAATCCGGTTCACTGATAAGTTCAATATTTCCACGACCTGAAATATCAACTTTGAGGTTAATTGCTTCGTTGGTTCTGACCTCCGACCTGTCAATAGCTGCATTCATACTGTAGCTGCCCACGGCACCGCTGAATGCCACAGGTCTGTTTTCTGTCGGCAGAGGCTTGACATCCAGTTTTATGCTGTTTGATGATACACTGAGCGGGATGTTCTGCCTGTTGAAAAAGGGATCATCAAAAAAGCTGTCGAAGAAAGGATCCCTGAATCTCGAAGAACTCCTGCCCTGGACCTGGGCCATGCATTCAAGTTCCATCTCTTCGATGGTGATCTCTCCGCTCCTCTGGGGGAAGAGAGCTATTTTTCTCAGATCTGCCACAACATACTCCCTTCCGTTGATGACCTCGTTGTATTGCCTGAGCGACTGGTTATTGTCCCTGAGGTCTTTATACCAGAAGCCCGGAAAGGACGACAGCTTAGTGATATCTATCTGTGAGATGGGGACTGTTGTATAGATCTTATAGGTGATGATCACCTGTTCCCCCTGGTAGGGATCCCTCTTATCAACTATGGCTTTTATGAAAACATCATCTTCACTGATCTGTTCACCGGTAGAAACATTGTTTTGTGACCCCTGCGGCTGCCCGGCAGGGGGATTTCCCTTTCTTACCTTTATGGTGAGAGGATTGGATTCAATGCTCTTACCGTCAACGGTAATTGTTGCGGGTTCAATTTCATATTCTCCTTCTTCCAGTGCCTGGAGAAAGTAGGTGAATGTAAGCTGGAACGACTGGGTTACGGCGCCATTGACGATCTGGTAGCTTCTGTTGGTCGACTGGCTGGGACCGCTAAGGATAGCAAAACCCTTTAGCCCGGGGCCCCTGAAATCACTGCCGTTTTTATTAAGGGTGTAGGTAAGCCTGAATTGCTCGCCTTCTCTCACCACCGGCTTTGCTGAGGCAATGAATTCAGTATCCTGTGCCTGCATTACCGTAAAGGGTAATGCAAGCAGGGTGATAATAAGTAATGCCCCTATTTTGGTGAATT
>CAZXWD010000012.1:6350-51700 GCA_964644135.1 uncultured Bacteroidales bacterium
TGCTGTTCTTGCTGTTGATCCTGCTTTTGCTGCTGGTCCTGCTGCTGATCATCTTTTTGCTGGTCCTGGTTTTGGTTCTGTTGTTGCTGTTGTTGCTGCTGCTGCTTTTTCAGAAGATTTTGAGCATAGGCAAGGTTATATTTGGCATCCTGGTCTTCAGGATCAAGCCTCAGCGATTCCTTAAAAGCTTCAATGCTTGCCGGAAGCGCTTTGCCGGCTTCCTGCTGTTGCACTGAAGTGTCGGTCGACATTTTTAAAAGTGAATTGCCAAGATTATAATAAGCTTTTGCCCTGGTTCCTTCATCAAGGTTATATCCTCTCAGTGTATCAAATGCAAGCACGGCTTCTTTGTAGTTATTCTGCATGTAGTGAGCATTGCCGAGGTTATAAGCACCTTTATAAGAAGGATTCTTTACTTCACGGGATTTCAGGTACTTGATCTCTGCTTCCTTATAATCCCCTTCTTCATAATGGTTATTGCCGCTACGGATCAGCCTTTTCTCGCTCTGACCGAAGGCCGTGCTTCCTATCAAGATCGCTAATATGCCAATGATGAACTTGTTAATTTTCATTGCCTTGAAAATATTTTAATCTTCTCAGAGAATTTGCTCTTTCTTTCAAAAAGCAAAAACTCAAGAACCAGTAGAAACAAAGAAATAGCTATAAGGTACTGAAACCTGTCCTCATAATCAGAAAACATCTTTGTTTCGAATTCTGCCTTCTCCAGCTTGCTGATCTCCTCCAAAATCTGTTCCAAACCACCTGAACGGTTGCTTGCGAGTACGAACTTGCCGTTTCCTGCGGCTGCGATCTGCTGCAGCATGGTTTCGTTCAGGCGTGAAATTATGGCATTGCCCTGTTTGTCCTTTTTGTAACCTGTTAACTGGTTCCGTGAATTGAAAACGGGTATCGGAGCACCTTCGGGCAGTCCCATGCCGATCGTGTAAACATTGATCCCCGCTTCGGCAGCCTCCTGTGCCGCTTCAACAGCATCACCTTCATGATTTTCTCCGTCGGTGATAACGATTATTGCCTTTCCGTGATCTTCATCCTTGAACGATTCAGTGGCAAGTGAAATTGCATCAGCTATTGCAGTTCCCTGTACCGGGACAATCTCGGTTGAAATGGTATTGAGGAACATTTTCGCTGCCCCGTAATCGGAGGTTACAGGTAACTGTGAATAGGCTTTTCCTGCAAAGATCACAATTCCTATCCTGTCGCCCTCCAGCCTGTCGATGAGCCTCGATATTGCCTGTTTAGCCCTGGTTAGCCTGTCGGGCCTGATATCCTGTGCAAGCATACTGTTCGAGACATCGAGGGCAATGACGAGGTCAGACCCTTTTCTCTCAACTTTTTCGAGCCTGGAACCTATCTGGGGATTTGCCAGTCCGAAAATCAGGAATATGTAGGATAGCATCAATAAGGCAAATTTAAATCCCGGATTTCCGTTCGATTTCAAGGGCATAAGCTTACTTATAACCTCCCGGTCGCCATAATCATCAAGCACCCTTTTCTTCCAGTAAGTGTACCAGATGTACAACCCCAGGAAAACAGGTATGAGCAGAAGCGCATACAAGAACTCGATATTTTCAAACCTGATTATGGTCATTTTCTTATAATCCCTTTTATGGTATCGTCCTGAAAAAAGTGTTTCTCAGGAGGATCTCCAGTATCAGCAAAACTGCAGCAAGAAGTGCCAGCGGCAGAAACTCCTCGTTGAGCTTTCTGAATTCGGTCACATCTATTTTTGAGCGTTCAAGTTTGTCTATTTCGTTGTATATCTCCTGAAGCTTCCGGTTGCTTGTGGCCCTGTAATAATTCCCTTCGGTCATTTCGGCCACCTTTTGCAGAAGCTCCTCATCGATCTGTACTTCCATTCGTTGCATTCGCGTGCCAAATGGTGTTTGCACAGGATAGGGCGCTGTGCCCGTGGTTCCCACACCTATGGTATAAATACGGATGCCATAGAGGGTAGCTATATCGGCGGCCGACACAGGGTCGAGGGAGCCGGCATTGTTGACTCCATCGGTGAGCAGGATTATTACCTTGCTGATGGCCTGGCTTTCCTTCAGCCTGTTAACGGCTGTTGCCAGCCCGTCGCCTATTGCCGTGCCGTCTTCTATCATGCCGCTTTCAACTTCTTCAAACAGCTCCTCTAGCACTGTGTGATCCGTAGTAAGAGGGCACTGTGTAAAAGTTTCACCCGAAAAGATAACCAGTCCTATCCGGTCGTTTGGCCTTCCCTGAAAGAAATCAAGCGCAACAGCCTTTGCTGCTTCGAGCCTGTCGGGCCTCAGGTCCTGGGCCAGCATACTGCTCGAAACGTCGAGCGCCATTACGATGTCTATCCCTTCTATCGAAACATCCTGCCTGCTCGTACTTGTCTGAGGTCTTGCTAAGGCTGTGACCA
This sequence comes from uncultured Bacteroidales bacterium, assembly GCA_964644135.1. Taxonomy (GTDB): domain Bacteria; phylum Bacteroidota; class Bacteroidia; order Bacteroidales; family JAGOPY01; genus CAZMOK01. Next base: position 8,761 of record CAZXWD010000012.1, read on the forward strand.
ACAGAGCGATAGCAAGGATGCGCATAATAAACAGACCGTGAAAGAGATATTGCCTGATACTCCTGCGGGTATTTTCCAGCACACTGGTGCTCGATACCTGGAGCTCTGCATACCCCTTCCTGAGCTTGTAGATATACCAGGCTATCATGCCCGGTATAACCAGCATCAGCAGGAACATTTCAGGGTTTGCAAATTCAATGTTGTCAAACATCAGGTGCTTATTTTTTCAGTTTCTTTTTGTTCTGTCTTTTCCGGTTGCTCTATGGGTTTTGTTTCTCTCACAAAATTGATGCAATTGTTCAGGCTCGTGTCATTTTCAACGGGCAAAGGCTTTTCTTTGGCAAACTTTACCAGGTCGGCCAGGACCAGGGTCTGTTCCAGTTTCGATAAGGCCTCTTTATTGATGTTAAATGGCTTCAGGCCATACATGATCTCACCTGTTGTCATTTCCAGAGCTTCAACCCCAAACCTGTCTTCAATGTACAATCTCACAATACCGGTCAGCTCGATGTAGAATTCCTTCACTTTTCCACTTTGCCATAATTTTTTCAGCTTCAGCTTGTCGAGGTCATCCAGTGCACGCACATGGGCCGGGACCCTGGGTTTTGGCCTCGGCCTGAAAACCGGTTCGTGTTTCCTTCTCTTACGTAGGTAATAAACTATCCCCGCTGCGACCAGGGCAAGCAAAAGGCCTCCGCCAATGTATGGAAGCGCTTCGTCGATCGTAAAGGGCGCTTCCAGGGGTGGTTTGATGGGTTTTATAGCAGCATTCATGTCCACATCGGGTGAATTTACCTGGAGGTAAGCCGGCACCGATTGCAGACTGTATTCTGTTGTGTCGCCCTTCACCCTGAACTTGAATGGTATGGGTGGAATGGCATAATACCCTGAATCGAAGCTTGTTACAGTGAGCGTTTGCTCCAGTCGCAGGTAATCCTTGTCAAGTGCAGCAGTGTCCACCTCACCCGATCCGATGATCTCTATACCTGTAACGACTGTATCTTCTGTAAAAAATGGCCAGAATACTTCAGAGTTCGAGGGCACATCAAGGGCCAATGTAAGCTCTATCTGGTCGCCGATCATGATCGCATTGGTATCGAGCTCTACCCTCGCCTCGGTTACCTGCGAATAAACTTTTCCCCATCCAGTGGCAAGGACAAGTAAAGAGGCTAATATTTGAAAAGCTTTCCTGATCATCTTAAAACCTTGCCTCCCTGATCTTGAAAAGGTTGACCAGTGGTTTCACGTAATCCTCATTGGTTTTTATGGTTGTGGAATCGACACCGCTTTTCCTGAATATGCTGTTCAGTTCACCTTCGTGCTTTATCCACCATTTCCTGTAGTTTTCCCTGGTCGATCTGTTCATTGTATCTACCCACAGGCTTTTGCCTGTTTCCTTGTTGAACATCTTCACCATCCCCATTTTCGGGAGTTCTGTTTCTCTCTCATCATAAACCCTTACGGCAACCACGTCGTGCTTGTTGTTGGCAATGGTCAGCGGATCCTTGAAACCTGTATCAATGAAATCGGAAATGATAAAGGCTGTGCATCTTTTCTTGAGGGCATTGGTGAGAAATTTAAGGGCTTCAGATATGTCTGTTTTCTGCGATTCAGGTTTGAAGTCTATCAATTCCCTGATAATACGAAGGATGTGGGATGTCCCTTTTTTAGGGGGTATGAACTTCTCAATCCGGTCGCTGAAAAAGATCATTCCAACTTTGTCATTGTTGTTAATGGCCGAGAAAGCCAGCACGGCAGCAACCTCGGTCATCATGTCTTCTTTCAGCCTTGCACGTGTTCCGAATTCGTTCGAGCCACTGACATCCACCAGAAGCATAACGGTGAGTTCCCGTTCCTCCTCAAATATTTTAACATAAGGGTGATTGAACCTTGCCGTCACGTTCCAGTCAATTGACCTGATATCATCACCAAACTGGTATTCCCTTACTTCGCTGAAAGCCATACCCCTGCCTTTGAAGGCACTATGGTAATGCCCTGCAAAGATCTGGTTCGACAAGCCCTTTGTCTTGATCTCGATCTTCCTGACTTTCTTTATGATATCAGCGTGTTCCAATTTTTTCCTGCTCGGTTTTTAAATATTATGGGCACAAGGTCAACCGGCATCCTTCTAAGGAACCTCGACCGTATTAAGGATCTCGTTGATGATGTCTTCGGTGGTAATGTTTTCGGCTTCGGCTTCATAAGTAAGGCCTATCCTGTGGCGCATGACATCGTAGGCCACAGCCCTGATGTCTTCAGGGATCACATAACCCCTTCTCCGTATGAAAGCAAAGGCCTTGGCTGCCAGTGCAAGGTTTATGCTGGCCCTTGGCGATGCCCCGTACTGGATCATCGGTTCGAATTTCGAAAGTTTGTATTCTGAAGGAAACCTGGAAGAGAATACGATATCGGTGATGTAGGTTTCTATTTTTTCATCCAGGTAAACCTCTCTCACCACTTTCCGCGCTTTCAGGATAGCGGCCGGCTTGATCACTTTATTGGTTACCGGGAAGGTGTCCTGGATGTTCTGCCGGAGTATCTTTTTTTCTTCTTCCTTGTCAGGGTAACCAATCACGACCTTCAGCATAAAACGGTCCACCTGGGCTTCAGGCAGGGGATAGGTGCCTTCCTGTTCTATGGGGTTCTGCGTAGCCATTACCAAAAAGGGCTCCTGTAGTGTGAAAGTTTCGTCGCCGATGGTCACCTGCCGTTCCTGCATTGCCTCCAGAAGGGCGCTCTGCACTTTTGCGGGTGAACGGTTGATCTCATCCGCAAGGATGAAATTTGCGAAAATAGGCCCTTTCCTCACTTCAAAATCTTCCCTCTTCTGGCTGTAGATCATCGTACCGATGAGGTCGGCAGGCAATAGGTCAGGGGTAAATTGGATCCTGCTGTACCTGGCATCGATTACATTGGCCATTGATTTGATGGCAAGCGTCTTGGCAAGCCCGGGGACGCCCTCCAGCAAAATATGGCCATTGGAAAGCAGACCAATTAGCAACCTTTCTACCATCTGTTTCTGGCCCACTATGACCTTACCCATTTCCAGGTTTACAATATCGACAAATTCACTCTCCTTCTGAATTTTGTCGTTGAGTGCTTTAATATCTGTTTCAATCATCATAATTACGCAATTGGTGCGGCACAAAAGTAACTCTTGACCAAGAGAAACGTTGTGGCTTTTATGTTAAAAGATGTTAAACCCCTGTTAAAAGGTGTTAAGTCTAACTGGCTGAAAATTAGCACTTGCAGGATGTAATGAAAAATATGAAAAGTTCTCTTTTCTGTCAGAGATTTTTGGCCGGGTCCCAGAACTTCATGTCAAAATCAATGATCTTGTCGTCGACAACCCGGATACCTTCACTTTCGAGCAATTGTTTCATAACATCCGGACCCCCGAAATGGTGCTTTCCCGTGAGCAATCCGTTCCTGTTTACCACCCTGTGGGCCGGGATATCCACCGCAGACTTGTGGGAACTGTTCATTGCCCAGCCCACCATTCTCGCTGAACCACCAGTGCCCAGGTACCTGGCAATTGCTCCGTAGCTGGTAACCCTTCCGTAAGGTATCTGCCTTACAACTTCATAGACCTTTTGGAAAAAACTTTCGTTCATTTGACAGGCCTGAATTCAAATTGCAGATAATTTATCCTGACATCCTCCTTCAGGAACATCTCCTCATAAAAGGTCCTGATAGAACCAGCAGGCCCTTCAAAACCTGAATTATACAGATCATTGGTTGAATAGACCAGCTCCTGACCTGTTTCTTTTATTACTTCAAGGGTATAGTCAAAGAGCTTTTCGTTGTCGGTCTTCAGGTGGATCAGTCCGCCTTCCTTCAATATACCGCTGTATCTTTTCAGAAATTCCGGTGATGTAAGCCTTTTCTTCCGGTCGGGCTTTTTTGGCCTCGGATCGGGAAAGGTAAGCCAGATCTCGTCTGTTTCACCCGGGACGAAGAAATGTTCTATCAATTCTATCTTAGTTCTTATAAAAGCAGCGTTTTTCAGCTTTTCTTCCTCAACCGCCTTACATCCCTTCCACATCCGCGCACCCTTTATATCCACGCCAATGAAGTTTCTTTCAGGATACATCCTGGCAAGGCCAACTGTGTATTCCCCCTTGCCGCAACCGAGTTCAAGCGTAATGGGATTCAGGTTACCGAAATAATTATCACGCCATTTACCTTTCAGCGGGAAACCCTGCATAAGCTCGAGGTACGACTGCTGGAAAAGGTGGCTGAAAGTGAAATTTTCGGCGAAGCGTATTAACTTCTTCTTAACCACAGTGAGCGATGTTGGGTTAGGAGCGCAAAATTATAAAAGTAAATGGAACTATCTTTTCAGGATCCAGCATTCAGGGTTTACTTCTTCTCTCAATATCGAGAGATTGTCAAGAGCATCTTTCTTGTTTTTGAACGAGGAGTAGCTGACCCTGTACCTGCTTAATGAGGGGTCACTTATAAGTGCAGGCTGAAACCCATTATATTTCAACTCTTCTGCCATCTGCAAAGCCTGGTCACGATTTGTAAATGAGGCACCGATAATATAGTACCGCAAATTGGTTTTAGCTTCAGACCCTGAGATTTCCGGGATGCCAAAATGGTGATCAAAATGTGCCAGCTCATTTGCCTCCCTTAATTTGGGGATGATGGTTTGAACTGAAGTTTTGTACAATAGTGGTTGAAGTTTTGTGGGGGCATCAACAAATTCTATCCTGTCTTCACCTGTGGACAAAATACCTGACCACCTTTCGACATTAACAAGACTGGAATAATTAGCCGGGATCTGTTTTACCCCGGAAGGATCAATGATTCCGTAAGCCAGGAATAATATAATGGGTACAGCAACTGCCAGGGTCAGCTTCACCATCACCGGTACTTTCTGTCCGGATCGGTAAGGTATTCGGTCTTCCTTTTGAGGGTATGCTCTTTTTCTTCTTTCCTCCCTGAGAACCGGCGGGGAGAAGATTGGCTTCAGGCCATAGCCTTCATCCCAGATCTCGGGCTGGTCAACTGGTTCGAAATAAGTGTTGTTCTCCGGGTCAACCTTGAAGGTGCCTATACCCTCCAGGTGATAGTGCTTGTTCGATTTCAAACTTGCGGCAAGGGACTGTGCAAACCGCTCCACAGCCTCTCCTGCCTTACTGTAACTGATTTTCTCGTCATCACTGATCTTACCGGCCAGCAGACCGTCGTTCTTGTCGAGCTTCCTGTTAAAACCGATAGTGCGTACCGGGGGGTAGATCCTGTTGTTCACAGGGTTGATATATGCACCCGTATATCGCGCAAGGAAGCCGCCAAAACCAGGTATGACCACACAATCGTGTTCCTTTAACAGCTCTTTGATATAATATTCCGGTTGCCTCATCCTCAAAAGTTCGCACTAAAATATAAATCTATCCTGCGCTGTTCAAGGCTTGTTAGTAAATTTTGATAAATCCCCAGGAGTGTCAACAGAAATTGAGTCATAATGAGTAATTCCTATCCGGATATCATATCCGCCTGAAATCCAGCGCAATTGCTCCAGTGATTCTGCCTTTTCAACCCTTACAACAGGCAGTTTAATGAGTTGTCTCAGTATGTCGGCTTTGTAGCCGTATATTCCGATGTGCTTGTAATGCTGTTTTTGATCGTGCCAATGTTCCGGTTCAGCGAAGCGAAGGTAAGGAATGGGTGCCCTGCTGAAATAGAGTGCCTTTTTATTCTTGTCGAATACTGCTTTTACCACATTCGGATCATTGATCTCTTTTTCCGTTTCGATCATACGCACTAATGTTGCAATCCCTGTTCCCGGCCTTGCCAGGAGCTCTCCCACTTCATCGATCTGGCCGGGATCGATAAAAGGTTCATCTCCCTGTATGTTGATCACAGCATCAACGGCTTCATGGTCCTGTTCTTCAAGTACCTCACCGCATCGTTCTGTTCCGCTTTCATGCCGGGCGGATGTCATCGACACATGCCCTCCGAAATCCTTCACATGGGAAAAGATGCGGTCATCATCGGTAGCGACTATCACATCTGAAAGGCATTTCGCCTTCATTGCCTGCTCATACACCCTCCTGATCATACTCTTCTCCCGGATCATCATAAGAGGTTTCCCCGGAAACCTGGTTGAATGATATCGTGCCGGAATTACTCCTATGATCTTCATTGCTTTGATTTTATGAGTTACGGATTATGACAGGCAGAATTTTGTATAATAACCGCTGAATGAGCGCCATTAGTCAAAAAGGCCATGGACATCTGCGTTTACCCTGTCGATGATCCATCCGAGGTCTTTGGGGTTGTCGGCAAAATTAATATCGTCAACATCAACGATCAGCAGCTTACCCAGTTTGTATTTGGTTATCCATGCCTCATACCTTTCATTAAGGCTTTTCAGGTAATCAAGACGGATCGATTCCTCGTAGTCCCTCCCTCGTTTTTGTATCTGTTTTACAAGGTTCGGAATGCTGGACCTGAGATAAATGAGCAGGTCGGGTGGTTTTATGAATGAGCTGATAAGCTCGAAAAGCGCGCTGTAGTTTTCATAGTCGCGGGTTTCCATCAGGTTCATCGAGTGCAGGTTGGGAGCAAAAATGTAGGCATCTTCAAAGATGGTGCGATCCTGGATAACATCCTTGCCACTGTTCCTGATGGTGACTATCTGCCTGAACCGGCTGTTAAGGAAATAGATCTGCAGGTTGAACGACCATCTTTGCATATCTTCATAAAAGCTGTGAAGGTAAGGGTTCGATTCCACATCCTCATAATGTGCTTCCCAGCCAAAATGTTTGGCTAATTGTCCTGTAAGTGTTGTTTTACCTGATCCGATGTTACCGGCAACCGCGATGTGCATAATTAGCTTATTACTTGATATTAATTCTGTTTTTGAAGGATATGGAGCTTTGTCCCGTCAAGCAGGTAAACTTGCTGAGGGTCAAGATCCAGGCTCACCTTCGCGTCAACTACTCCAGAAATATCTGTTTTAACTTCCGAAGATACTAATTTCCTTGTATCATGGATCACCAATTTTTCACCGGTGAAATATATGATCTTTTCGTTCTGGACCTGGAATGACTTTATGTCCTTGAACGGGTAAGTTTTGTAATAAGTCCCGTACCTGTCGAAAACCAGTAATCCAGAGGAGGGGTCGCTCAGGTACAGGTTGTTGTCGCTCTCAAGAAGGTAGTTCGGCTCTATCTCCAGGCCGGTTAGCTGGTTGATATTCCCCGTTCTGTCAGAGACCTGCATCGATTGATTGAAGCGCAGCAGCTCAAAGTTCAGGGGATCATAGATCCACATCCCGTTATTGTACGACCGGCAAACCAGTGTAGCCAGTTCATAGCCATAGGACTGCAGGAGCAGTGGATCGGTAGTTGGTGAAAGGGTGTTATCAAGCACATCTACCTGACCGAATTCCTTGAAATAGACCAGAACCTTGAAAGGATCTGAGGGGTCCACATGTGTAATGTTGCCTGCAATGAAATTGCTGTAAGTAAACAATTCCTTTCCCTGGGGATCTAGTTTTTTGAGTTCATATTCATCCGTCACATAGACGTTACCCAGGGGGTCGCAGGCCAGCATCGTCCCGTCAACATTAACCTGGCTTGATTTTTTGAAGTCACCGGCGACAAAACCTGCCAGCAATAAAACTGATACCAGCAGGATAATGACCGGGACCGGCAGGAAAGTTTTCAATTTCAGGGTCATTCGATATTTATCCGTTTTTCTTCAACAAATGGTTTATCTCTTCAATGTATTTCCTGTTATTCGACAGGCGGGGCACTTTATGCTGGCCACCTAGCTTACCTTTACTTTTAAGCCAATTGTAGAACGTGCCTGAAGGGACCTTTCGTACCTGGGGCGCTTTTAGCAGCAGGTCATGGTATCTCTTGGCCTCGTAATCAGAATTGAGCGATTTAAGGGCATTATCGAGTACTTCGGTGAAATATTCAATGTTTTCCGGCTCTTTCTCAAACTCTATAAGCCATTCATGGGCTGCCTCCTCATTATCATTGAAATAAACCGGTGCCGCAGTAAATTCATTCACAATCGCCTTGCTTTTGCTGCAGGCTATGTCCAGAGCATTCTCGGCATTCTCTATGATCAATTCCTCACCGAATGCATTGATGAAGTTACGTGTCCGGCCGGTGATCTTTATGCGGAAAGGATCCAGTGAAGTGAATTTTACGGTATCTCCAATAAGGTAACGCCATAAACCACCGTTGGTCGATATGATCAAGGCATAGTTTTCATCCTTTGATACTTCACTGAGCGACAGAGTCCGGGGGTGTTCATCATCTAGCCTGTCAATCGGCAGGAACTCATAGTAGATGCCGTAATCAAGCATCAGGAGCAGTTCTTCAGAACCTGACAGGTCCTGCAGTCCGAAGAAACCCTCCGATGCATTGTAGGTTTCCATATATTGCATCTCATCACCCGGTATAAGGTTTGCAAATTGTTCCCTGTAGGGGGCGAAATTGACCCCGCCGTGAAAATACACCTCGAGGTTCGGCCAGACTTCAAGTATATTGTTCTTTCCCGTTTTCTCTATTACTCTTTTAAGCAGCAGAAGCGTCCAGGATGGTACACCCGACAGGTTGGTAACATTATGGGGAATAGTTTCTTCAGCCATCCTGTCGATCTTGTCTTCCCACTTATCCATCAGTGCTGTGCTCCTTTTTGGCACCCTGATGAATTCGGCCCATATCGGGAGGTTGTGTATGAGGATAGCCGAAAGGTCCCCATCGTAATAGGAAGTATTGCTGTACTCAGTAATATTATGGCTTCCGCCGATACCAAGCCCGCGCCCGTCGAAGATCCCCGGATTTGGGAAATTATTGAAATACAGCGAAAGCATATCCTTACCGGCCTTAAAATGGCATTCTTCCAAAGCTTCCTGGCTTACAGGTATGTACTTGCTTTTCTCAGTGGTTGTCCCTGAAGATTTCGCAAACCATTTGATTTCGGTAGGCCATAAAATATTTTGCATCCCGTTCCGCAGCTTGTCGATGTATGGCTTGAGGTTCTCGTAAGTGTTGATCGGCACCCTCTCTTTAAAAGCCTCAACCGAATCTATGCTTGAATAATTATATTTTTTGCCCCACTCAGTTTCCTTCGCTGCACTTATAAGCCGTTTGAACCACTCCGACTGGACTTCATGCGGATATTTGATAAAAAGCTCGATCTGGTGCATACGCTTTTTTATCAGCCACGACAGTACGGAATTGATTATCGCCATTGTTGATTTGTTTCCTGGAACAGACCCCAAAATTACAATTTTAGCCGTTACGGCAGGATATTCTTTATTTTTGATCCATGATTGACTTTCCCTGTTCCAAAATCAACCTCGGCCTTAAAATAATAGGTAAAAGGGACGATGGCTACCACGATATTGAAACAGTATTCTATCCTGTTCCATTATTTGATGTGCTTGAAATTATTGAAGGACATCGAAAAGATGAGATCTCTTTCTCAGGGATTTCTGTCGATTGCAGGCCGGAAGATAACCTTGTGATGAAGGCCGTTGGTGCATTCAGGAAAATGACTGACATCCCTCCCCTTTGTGTACATTTGCATAAGATGATCCCGGCTGGAGCCGGACTGGGAGGAGGTTCTTCAGATGCCGCTTCGGCACTTAAAGTATGCAGGGATCTTTACGCCCCGAAGGTCAGTGATGGCGATCTCCAGGTAATTGCCCGCAGTGTTGGCAGCGATTGTCCCTTCTTCATTAAAGGCCTGCCCTCACTGGCAAAGGGCAGGGGAGAGCTGCTCAGCCCCGCAGGTGTTGACCTTTCAGGCTTATTCCTCGTTGTTATCAAACCCCCTTTCGATATAAATACCTCCTGGGCTTATAATACGACCGCTGCCAGTCGCTCAACAGCCCACCCGGGGATTGTTGTTTTAAATGAAAACATAGAAAACTGGAAAGAAAAGTTGATCAATGATTTTGAGCCGGCCCTGGAAAAGCATTTTCCCGAACTGGGAAATATCAAAAGCAGCCTTTACGATAAGGGTGCCCTGTATGCCTCCGTCACCGGGAGCGGATCGGCAGTGTACGGCTTGTTCAGTGAAGAAGTCCCGGATGAAGAGATCGGTTTCATAAATTATTTCAGATGGCTGGGCAGGCTGTGATCATTTTGGTGCCGACCTCAGCAATAAAATCCCAAGGATGCCGAAAATGATGTTAGGAATCCAGGCTGCAAATGCAGGGGGCAGGTTGCCGTAGGTTGCAAATACTGTCGATATCCTCATAAACAAAATAAATGCAAAAGTGATCAGTATCCCAAGGCCAAGGTGCATCCCTATGCCGCCCCTGATCTTCCGGGATGACAGAGACACGCCTATCAGGGTGAGAACAAGTGTGGCAAATGGGGACGCAAAACGGGTATGCTTTTCCACCTCATAAAAAATTACCTCCTCCGAGCCTTTCATCTTTTCTTTTTCAATGTAAGCATTCAGTTCCATCAGGTTCATCTCCTCAAACCGTTCCTTCTGGAAGTACAGATCGGATGGCTTGAGGTTTAGCACCGTGTCTTTCACCAGTCCGCTTTCCATCCTTTCCTCCTTCCCGTCAATGTACCTTACATAATAATTCTTGATGTTCCATTTGTTTGTAAGGGTATCCCATTCTATCCTGTCGGCTATCATTTTATATTTCAGCTGTTCATCTTCAAACCGCTCCATCGAAAATTTGTAACCGGTTAGGCTGTTAAGATGAAAGTATTCTACATAAACATAAGTGCCCGGGCTTATCTGGAGGTGAAGGTTACGGTCTTTCTCCTTGTTCAGGTCCTCAATATACCTGTTCTTGAAAACCCTCCTGTGCTGGTTGGTGCGAGGTATCAGGAAATTCGCCAGGTAGAAAGACATCAGTGCCAGTACTATGGCTGAAAAGAAATAAGGTCTGAGCATCCTCCTGTAACTGATACCGCTGCTGAGTATGGCAACTATTTCAGTATTCCCTGCCATCTTGGAGGTAAAATAGATCACCGATATAAAAGTGAAGAGGTAACTGAAAAGATTGACAAAATAGGGTATGAAATTCAGGTAATAGTCAAATATAACAGCCCGGACCGGTGCCCCTTTTTCAATGAATTCATCTATGTTCTCAGATATATCGAAAATGATGACAATAACTATGAGGAGGGAAATGGCAAAGAAGAACGTTCCCAGGAATTTCTTGATAATATATATGTCGATCTTCTTCATCAGGGGATAAACGCCTGTTGAAGAGCAAAATTATCAATAAACTTATAGGTTGGCTAAGTTTTCTTCTTTATCCTGATGCTGCTTTTCAAGGATGGTCTCGTAAAAAACTATTATCCATTCACCTGTCTCTTTTTCCACGAGCGCTGACATGGTTTCCACCCAATCACCTGAATTCATATAGGTTATGTTCCCTATTTCTTTCAGTGCAGGCTGATGGATGTGGCCGCAGATGATCCCGTCATAATTGTGGGCCCGGGCAAAATCAACCATAGTTGTTTCAAAATCAGCTATGAAATTGACTGCCATTTTTACCTTGTGCTTGATCCTTTGCGAAAGTGAATGGTAAGGTAAGCCTTTCAACCGGCGGATCTTGTTGTGCCTCCTGTTCATCCACAAAAGGAATTTGTAGCCTATATCCCCAATGTTCGCAATCCATTTGAAACGGTATGAAATGATGTCAAAGATGTCGCCGTGAGTTATGAAGAACTTTTTACCCCCGCTCCTGATCGTCATGTCATTAACGATCCTTATGTTACCAAAATTAACGGGTATGAGCCGGTCGAGGAAATCATCATGGTTGCCCCTGATGTAAAAGACTTCGGTCTTGTGCTCCTCGGTCATTTTTAGTATCCTCCTGATTACCCGGGTGTCCTTTTTGCCCCATTTCCCCTTTCTCATCAGATGCCAGGCATCGATGAAGTCACCGTTTATGATAAGCCTGTCGCATGAATTGTTCTTCAGGAACTGGGCCAGTTCCTTGGTTTTTGAATCTTTGGTCCCAAGATGGACATCTGAAATTACGATGGTCTTATAGTGCATTCAGCACAAATATAGAAGGTATGGATGTCCGGGTTTTAATCCGTTGGAGAATGTTATCAAGTTATTGAATGTAATCAGATCCGTTGTGAAAGCTTTTTTACCATCCTGTCTTTCCATAAGCCGAATTCCCCTTCAGCTATCTTCTGACGGGCTGTTTCCATCAGCCAGGTATAGAACCGGAGGTTATGCAAACTTGCAATCATGGGACCCAGGATCTCGTTGGCTGTGAATAAATGCCTGAGATAGGAACGTGAATATGCACTGTCGACAAACGAAAGCCCGTTCGGATCGATTGGTGAATGATCGGATCTCCATTTTTCATTCTTCATGTTCATAATTCCTTCCGAAGTGAACAACATCCCGTTCCTTCCGTTCCGGGTGGGCATCACACAGTCGAACATATCAACCCCAAGTGCGATTGATTCCAGGAGATTGACAGGCGTTCCCACCCCCATAAGATAGCGTGGCTTATCTTCAGGCAAAATACCACAAACCGCTTCAGTCATCTCATACATGATCTCGTGCGGCTCGCCAACTGATAATCCGCCAATGGCATTCCCTTCGGCCTCTTTTGATGCAACAGTTTCCGCAGAGCGGATGCGGAGGTCCCTGTATATACTTCCCTGCACGATGGGGAAAAGGGACTGGGCATGGCTGTATGCAGGCTCTGTATTCTCGAAGCGATCAATGCACCTGTCAAGCCATGCATGGGTGAGCTCCATCGATCTCAGGGCATAATCATATTCACATGGATAAGGCGTGCATTCATCAAAAGCCATTATTATGTCCGCACCTATTCCCCTTTGTATATCTATCACGTTTTCAGGTGTAAAAGAGTGTCTTGACCCGTCTATATGCGACTGAAAAACAACACCCTCTTGTGTTAATTTTCTTGTTCCTGCCAGGGAATATACCTGGTAGCCGCCGCTGTCGGTCAGAATGGGCCTGTCCCAACCGTTGAAACGGTGAAGTCCGCCGGCTTCCCTGATGATCTCAACCCCGGGCCTGAGGTATAAATGATAGGTGTTGCCAAGGATGATCCGGGCACAGGAATCGTCACGCACATCCCTGATATGAACAGCTTTTACGGCCCCGGCGGTTCCGACTGGCATAAAAACGGGGGTTTTCACTTTTCCATGGCCTGTGATCAGCTCTCCTGCCCGTGCAGCGCAGGTTTTATCGGTATGAGATATTGAAAAATCCATTGTTAATAAATATTTTTCAAAGATATGCCTTCTGGGTTTTGAATCAATATTTTTGTACTACCACTATGCTTGAATATCCCTTACACCCGGAGTTCTCGGAGGTCTTCCCCATGGTCCTCCTGCTACTCTTCGCGCTTGGGTTTTTTATTCAGATGTTTTATGTTTGGTTCTATTTCAGCAGGTTATCTTTCTATAAACCCGGTGAGCGGAGCAGTACTGAGCAACCTGTTTCCATAGTGGTATGTGCGCGGAATGAGTACGAAAACCTGCGCACCAACCTGCCGCACTGGCTCGACCAGGACTACCCTGAATTTGAACTGATAGTGGTGAATGATTCCTCTGACGATAACACAGAAGAACTGCTCAAGGACTACAAGAAAAGGTATGGCAACCTCAAGGTGTTTGACCTTAAGCAAAACCTTAATTTTTTCAAAGGAAAGAAATTCCCACTATCCCTTGGCATCAAATCGGCCTCCTATGATATTGTCCTGCTCACCGATGCCGACTGCACCCCTGCCAGCAACCAGTGGGTACGCAGGATGCAATCCGGTTTCGTGGAAAACAAGGACATTGTGCTTGGTTACGGCGCCTATGAAAAAAGATCCGGTTTTTTGAACAGGTTCATACGTTTTGATGCTTTTCATGTGGCCATCCAGTACCTCTCCCTGGCACTTGCAGGAAAAGCATATATGGGAGTGGGCCGCAACCTGTCGTACCGGAAAAGCCTTTTTTTCGGCCAGAAAGGATTCAGTTCACACTACAAGGTCCATTCAGGTGACGACGACCTGTTTGTGAACAGTGTGGCCACCAAAACCAACACCCAGATAGAAATATCAAAGGCAAGTCAAACAATCTCTGCTGCAAAAAGGAGTTTCAACGGCTGGTTCAATCAAAAACGAAGGCATTTCACAACAGGAAGGCATTACAGCAAAAAATCCAGAAGTACACTTATGTGGTATGGCTTGTCGAAGGTGCTGTTTTATTCTTTCGCAGTTGTTCTTATTATAATGACCTATAATTTACTGGTCATCCTGGCAGCTCTCTTTCTTTACCTGGTCTCCCTGATGATCATATTCAGGAAAGCTGCAATTAAGCTTGATGAAGCTGATTTATCGCTTGTTTCGCCACTGCTCGATCTGTTCATGACTTTTATAAATCCCCTGATTTACTTTAGCACCCTTATTGCAAAACCTGAGAAATGGAAGTGAACCAACATATGACAGATAAGGCAAGACGGGATTATGAACTCGTTAAAGCTGCCCTTGGGGGTGAGGACAGGGGAGCTTATGCAGAGCTGATGAAAAACTACAGGGATTCACTCTATTTCATGCTTTTGAAAATGACCAACAATCCCCAGGATGCCGAAGATCTTACCATTGAAGCATTCGGAAAAGCATTCAAGAACCTGCACCAGTACACTCCTGACTTTGCTTTCAGCACCTGGCTGTTCAGGATAGCCTCCAACAATTGCATCGATTATATGCGAAAACAGAAGAGGAGGCTTATTTCCCTCAATAATGCAGAAGGGAATGATGACAAAAGAGAAATGGCCGACCAGATACCTTCCGATACCCTCGATCCTGAAGAAACTTTCATTAGGGAGCAGAAGCTCGATACGATGCGCCAGGTTGTGGAAAAATTGAAGCCTCATTACCGAAAACTGATAGAATTAAGATATTTTAAGGAATTTTCTTACGAGGAAATATCAAATGAGCTGGATCTGCCGATTGGCACGGTAAAGGCGCAACTTTTCAGGGCAAGGGAATTCCTTCATAATGTCATGAAAAGGATGCAGGGGAGCATCTGATAAAACTGTCCTCAAAATATTCTTACACACCCCTCCGTTCAAATATCAAAATCATCCGCATAAGCACTTCTACGCTAAAGCAAAATTATCAGCCTTAATATCTACCATTGACAAGATACTTGTTTAACCCTAAAAAAGGAGGTTATTATGAAACCTGCAGTTTTTTTTGCAATGGTAATGTTGATTACACTGACACTGGCCTCATGTTCAAACCACACAGAACATCATGAAAAGCTCAAGGCTGATTATGCTGCACTGCAACAGGAGGTTGAGAAAAAGGACAAATTGGTAAGCGAATTGCTGATAACCCTGGCGTCGATCGAGAAAAACCTTTCTCTTATTAAAGCTAAAGAAGAACTCATTGATGCAGGTTCGATCAGTACAGATGAAGTGCCCCCCGATGTCCAGCTTCGTGTAATGCGTGAGATCAACAATGTTGCTGCTGTTCTCAGAGAGAATTATAACAGGCTGGCTTCGTTAAAAGAGGAGTTGAGAAGGTCGGGAGTTAAAATGGATGCATTCAGGCAAACTGTCACGGCACTCAATGAAGCCATTCTGGCCAAGGAGGACCAGATAGACACCCTGAAAAGGCATCTTGTGGAGATGAATTTCGAGGTTGATGAGCTTGAATACCTCGTGTCATCACTTGAAACTGTGGATTCGATCAAACAGGATATCATTGAAGGCCAGAAAGCTGACCTTAACCGTGCCTGGCTTGCCGTAGGAAATGAAAAGGAGCTTATTGAAGAGGGAGTGGTCGAGAAAACCGGCGGTATCCTTGGCATCGGCAGCACTTTGCGTCTCAGGGACGACCCTAACGAAAAGCTCTTCAGCGAAGTGGATGTATCTAATTTCGGTTCTGTCGCCTTCAGGGGTAAGAAACCTCGTGTGGTGACCCCTCATCCGCAGGATTCATATCTCTTAAAGCAGAGCGACACTGACAACCAGCTTTCCATAGCAGACCCTGATGAATTCTGGAGTACATCCAGGGTACTGGTGCTGGTGACGAAGTGATGCTACAACCATTAATTCTTACCTTTGCACGGCAATCAGAAAATTGGTACGATCATGGATATACAATCATTCCATAAAGCAATTATTGAGGGTATCCCGGCCACTCTTCCCGAACCGGGGCCATACGATGAAAATGTAAGCCATGCGCCTAAGAGGAAAGAGATCCTGTCTGCAAAGGAAAAACAGCTTGCATTGAAAAATGCTTTGCGTTATTTCGACAAAAAGCACCACTCTGTGCTTGCCCCGGAATTTGCTGAGGAGCTTGAAAAATACGGCCGGATCTACATGTACCGTTTCAGGCCGCATTACAGAATGTATGCACGTCCCATCGACACTTACCCATGTAAATCGAAGCAGGCTGCAGCCATTATGCTGATGATACAGAACAACCTGGATGAGGCGGTGGCACAGCATCCCCATGAGTTGATCACCTATGGCGGAAACGGTGCCGTTTTCCAGAACTGGGCACAATACCTTCTCACTATGAAGTACCTGGCAGAAATGACCGATGAGCAGACGCTTGCCATGTACTCAGGCCATCCTCTGGGCCTTTTCCCTTCTCATCCCGATGCCCCCAGGGTAGTCGTCACAAACGGCATGGTGGTGCCAAATTATTCAAAACCAGACGACTGGGAAAGGTTCAATGCCCTGGGTGTTTCACAGTATGGACAGATGACAGCAGGTTCTTACATGTATATCGGCCCACAGGGCATAGTGCACGGCACTACCATCACCATCCTCAATGCCGGCAGGCGGCTGAAAGGCGATGATCCGGGACTTGCCGGTAAGGTGTTTGTTACATCGGGCCTGGGCGGGATGTCGGGAGCACAGGCCAAGGCAGCAGTAATAGCAGGAGCCGTGGGTGTAGTTGCCGAGATCAACCCAAAAGCTGTTGAAAAACGGCATTCACAGGGATGGGTGGATGAAGTATATACCGATCTTCACAAATTGCTTGAGCGGATAAAGAGGGCCAAAAAAGACAAAGAAGCTGTTTCGCTTGCATACCAGGGTAACATAGTGGACCTCTGGGAAGCGCTCAATAAAAGCGATATTGTGATCGAACTTGGTTCAGACCAGACTTCCCTGCATAATCCCTGGGCCGGTGGATATTATCCCGCGGGGCTTACTTTCGGGGAATCCAACCACATGATGTCTGAAAATCCTGAAGAGTTTAAGAAACATGTAAAGGAATCGCTCAGGAAACAGGTAAAAGCCATCAACGAAATGGCTGCAAAAGGAATGTACTTCTGGGATTATGGGAATGCTTTCCTGTTGGAATCCGGCAGGGCAGGGGCAGATGTGATGAATCCCGATGGCACCTATAAATACCCGTCCTATGTGCAGGACATTATGGGGCCCCTGTGTTTTGACTATGGTTTTGGCCCCTTCCGGTGGGTATGTACCTCAGGCGATCATGAAGACCTCAAAACTACAGATAAGATAGCCGGAGATGTACTGGAGGAAATGATGAAACAAGCTCCTGTTGAAATAAAGCAGCAGGTGAGCGATAACCTTCTGTGGATAAGGTCGGCAGAGGAGAACAAGATGGTGGTGGGTTCAGAGGCACGCATCCTTTATGCCGATGCCGAAGGCAGAATAAAAATTGCCGAAGAGTTCAACCAGGCCATCAAAGAGGGAAAGATCAAGGCACCAATCGTGCTTGGTCGTGATCACCATGATGTATCTGGAACAGACTCACCGTTCAGGGAAACTTCGAATATTTACGACGGATCTAGTTTCACGGCCGATATGGCAATCCAGAACGTTATTGGCGACAGTTTCCGCGGAGCAACATGGGTTTCGATCCACAACGGAGGAGGTGTAGGCTGGGGCGAAGTCATCAACGGTGGTTTCGGCATGTTGCTCGACGGCTCGGATGATGCTGACCGCAGGTTGAAAATGATGCTGCACTGGGACGTTAATAACGGTATAGCCCGCCGGAGCTGGGCAAGGAACGATGAAGCCGTTTTTGCAATAAAAAAGGCAATGGAGGCAGAACCCCGTCTCAGGGTCACCCTGCCCAACATTGCCGATGATGATATTATCGAAGGACTCCTAAAGTAGAGAAATCCTTTGGGCAATAACTTTATTGCCTGAGGTCACTTTAACAAAATAGATCCCTGAGGCGTTACCAGCGAGGTCGAGATTGACACGGTGCGTGCCCGGATCTCTTTCATCCGTGACAGAAAATGCTCTTTCACCTGAAGCGCTGTACACTTCTATAGTTACTTTTCCCTGCTCTTCCGTAGCAAACTCAACTGTTGCATTACCGGTGGTCGGATTGGGAAAGACTTTTATGCTTCCGGCGAGGCCGCTTTCATCAATGCCCACGCCATCGTCAGCTGTGAACTCGGTTGCTTCCATGCTACCGAAAGAGGTTCCCTGTGCTATGGTGGTGTTGTTGTCGTAATAGAGACTGTAGAAGCCCGGCTGCATCAGCCCGTCGCCGCCTGCATCGTAAATGTTGAACGAATAGCAGTCGGGATCGGCAAGCAGGAACTCTTCCATGATCATCTCTCCGGAGTTAGAGTAGGGACCGCCTGAATACATTACCTCACCTTCAGAATCCACTATTTCCCAGGTCGTTTCTGTGGGGTTGGCATCCGTTCTGAGGATGAGATTGATTGTACTGGGAGTAATGTCGGCCTCTTCAACCATTTGCTCCCGGTCATCATTGGAAGGGTAAGGATCAGGTGCCTGGTTCGGATTTTCTGATGTGACCACCAGGTTATTCTCTTCCAGTACCGTGAAGTTGATGGCTGGAAGTGTAACTTCTGCAGAATCAAGGTATTCAACACTCCCGGTCCACTGATATATCTCTGAATCACCTTCATTCACGCTGTAGGCTATGTCAAGTGATGTGAGGGGGTCATTACCCTGGTTCCTGATTATTACTGAAGGTTCAAAGCTTCCGCTGCAGGTAGTTTCAGGGATGTTCCCGATTTCAAGCGTAGCGACTTCCGAATCGAAAGCTGAAGGGAAATCGAGGAGTGCCATCTTGGTACCCTGCAGAATTTCTTTGGTTGAATTGTCCTGGATAAAAACAACAAGTTCGCAGTGAACCGGGTCCCACTCTTCATCTATTGTGAACTGAAGCTCTTCCTGGATCGTGTTTCCGCCTGAAAAACTAATAGCTGTTCCATTCTGATTGGGAACCATCAGCCTGCAGACAAAATTAAGTTCGTCCATTCCCTGCCACGAATCTTCAATGTGAGATTCTGTTATTGCGGCATGGAGCCTGAGATTCGTTCCATTGTAAGTGGATACCTTTTCCACGTCAACAGTGATGTTCCATTCACTGAGCCCCATATGTTCGCCACTCACGTCAATGGTAAAGTCGGAAGGGATTGCAAGGCGCTGGTTGACCCTGCTCAGGTAGGGGCCGTAAAGGCTCTGTGTGCTGCTGCCCCCGACATAAGGGTTGAGGCCATCGAAATGAGCTGTGGGGTAACCGGTTACATTGTAATAAGAGTTCCTGGCGTTTGAATAGACGTTTGCATAAGGGTCACCGTTGTGATATTCAATCACAGCCACATCATGTCCGTTCTCAATAAGGTCGTCAGCACCCATTGCAGCACCCGGACAATAAGGGCACCACGTACCGGTTGCTATTTCAAGAACAACTTTGTCTCTCGAAACCCGCTGTGCTGAAAGAGAAACAGCAAGTAGGAATATGAAAGCAAGTAAAATAGATTTTTTCATAGGTAATAATGTGTTGGTTGTTATCATTTTTTATAAGGGTCCTCTAGACACATATATAAGTATAAATATCGAAATTTGTACAGGTAATTTGCAAAGATATCAGATTATCAGTGAGAAAGTAAAAATGAGATCCACAAATTTGGATTATCTTTGCAAAAAATTTGTTAAAAAACACTGTTAAAACCTGAACGATATGAAGAAAATTTTACTCTTACTTATTCTTGCATTTTCAACCGTCTTCCTTTTCGGTCAGAGTCTTTCTCTCACTTATGAAGGTGAACCGGTTGAGCCCAACTCCACTGTCTATGTCACGGGGGATCCTACCGATGATGTAATTCAGGTATTCATTGATGTAACTAATAATTCCTCTGCTGATCTTTCTGTAAAAATGAAGAAGG
The DNA here is from genome assembly GCA_964644135.1 of uncultured Bacteroidales bacterium. Taxonomy (GTDB): domain Bacteria; phylum Bacteroidota; class Bacteroidia; order Bacteroidales; family JAGOPY01; genus CAZMOK01. The sequence continues at coordinate 28,899 of CAZXWD010000012.1, forward strand.
TAATTAACGAAGGTGATACCCTTACAGGTACGTCAAATTACTTTTGCTGGGGTGCCTGCTTTCCATCGTTTGTCTATATATCACCAAACGAAATAGTAATTGGCGCAGGGCAGACTTCAAGCGAGTTTTACGGTGATTATGAGCCCCGTGAAGTACCCGGGAAATCAAAGATCAGTTATTGCTGGTGGGATGTAAATAATCCCGATGATTCGGTTTCAGTTACAGTTGAATACAATGCCAGCCCTGCCGGAATCTCTGATGATCCGGCATTTGCAAATGTTTCATCCAGGGTTTATCCGAACCCGGCCACAACCAGGGTGAATTTCAGCTATGCTCTTCCGCAATCAACGGCGACAGCAAGCATAGTGATCAGCAATATCCTTGGATCAAAAATTATGGATATCCCGCTCAACGGGAACGAAGGTACTATTGCCGTGAATGTATCCCATCTCCGCCAGGGGGTGTACTTCTATAACCTGATTGCCGACGGCGAAAGGATTGACACCCAAAAACTGATCATAAATAATTAAGAAATATCCAACACTCAATAAGAAACCCGGCCAGGTAAACCAGCCGGGTTTTTTTTGCGAACAATACTATTTATAGTCCGAATTCTTTCTTTATGTCATCGGCCATATCTGTTTTTTCCCAGCCAAAGAACTCCACTTTCTTGAAGATCTTTTCTTTTCCTTTTACCGTTTTCTTATAGGTAGTGTCATCTTCATAATAGACTTCCACTTCCTTCTCATAGTGGTCACGGCCAAAGTGCCCATAGGTGGTTGCGGGCTCAAAAACGGGGTTCAGCAATCCGAATCTTTCAATAATGGCATACGGCCTCAGGTCGATCATCTCATTGATCCTCCTTGCAATTTCATCATCAGTAATTGTTTTGCCCGCAGCATCTTTCACCTTTGCCGTATTGAAGGTATTTATATAAAGACCAACTGGTTCCGGCACCCCGATCGCATAGGCAAGCTGGATGATCACCTCATCGGCAACTCCCGCATGAACGAGATTTTTGGCTATGTACCGGGCTGCATATGCTGCCGACCGGTCAACCTTGGTTGCATCCTTCCCTGAGAAAGCGCCACCTCCGTGAGGAGCGATCCCTCCGTAAGTATCAACGATGATCTTCCGACCTGTTAACCCTGTGTCGCCATGAGGCCCTCCTATTACAAAATTTCCTGTTGGATTGACAAACAACCTGAAATCGTTGAATAGTTTCTTGATCCTTTCAGGCACTTCCTTTTTAACCCTTGGAATAAGGATCGTTTCAATGTCGGCCTTGATCCTGGGTTGCATTTTCTCGGGTGTATCGAAGTCATCGTGCTGTGTTGAGATCACTACAGTGTCTATCCTGACGGGTTGCCTGTCGTCGTTGTATTCTATGGTGACCTGGCTCTTGGAATCGGGCCTCAGGTAAGTCATCTCCCTGCCCTCTTTCCTGATGGCTGCCAGTTGCTGAAGGATTATATGTGACAATTCTATGGGCAGGGGCATGTAGTTGTCCATTTCTTTCGAAGCATACCCGAACATCATCCCCTGGTCGCCTGCACCGGTCTCGTATTTATTACTCTTTTCTACTCCACGGCTTATGTCGGGCGACTGTTCCTGAATGGTGGAAATGATCCCGCAGGAGTTCGCGTCGAATTTGTATTCAGCTTTGGTATAACCGATCTTGCTGATGGTTCTTCTTGCGACCTCATCAATGTTTACCCATCCTTTCGTCTTGACTTCACCGGAACAAACAACCAGTCCTGTTGTTACCAGGGTTTCGCAGGCCACCTTCGAGGCAGGGTCCCACCTCAGGAATTCATCCAGCAAGGCATCTGAGATCTGATCGGCTACTTTGTCGGGATGACCTTCCGAAACCGATTCTGAGGTAAATAAATATGACATAATATGAGCTTGTTTATGGTAGTAATAATTATTTCCTGCCAGGTAAAATCTTGACAGATCGCGCAAAAATATAAATTTCCTTGATAAAAAATAAGATCATATGGATGTTGTAAGTTGCCTGAAAACATCCTCAAGCCGCTGTTCCGTTTTGGAAAGTGAAAGCACAATCAATTTGTTTTCAACGGCATAAGAAAAGATCTTGTCCCTCATTTCCTTGTCGGCAGGTGTTTCAAGTTCCAACAAAGTTTCACTTTTCGAAGTGACTTTTATCACACCTTCGATCCTTTCAAGACTTTCAGCATCGACCTTTTTATTGAACTCCACGGTTATTATGTTACGGCCTTTTACACTCCGGCTGAGGTTGGCCGTGGAGTCATCCGCAACGATCTTTCCGTAGTTAATGATTATGGCCCTGTTGCAGATGGCCTCCACCTCCTGCATTATGTGAGTGGAAAGAATTACTGTCTTTTCTTCCCCCATCCGGCTTATGAGTGATCTGATATCTTTAAGCTGGTTAGGATCAAGCCCCGATGTAGGCTCATCCAGGATCAAAACATCCGGGTCGTGGATCATGGCCTGTGCAAGACCCACGCGTTGCCGGTATCCTTTTGAAAGCGCTCCTATCTTTTTCTTCTGTTCAGCACCGAGCCCTGTCATCTCTATCATTTCATCAACTTTGTGCCCGGAGTTCTTCTTTATGCCGTGCAGGTTGGCAACAAACTGAAGGTATTCCCTCACATACATCTCCAGGTACAGGGGATTGTTTTCGGGGAGGTAGCCAACCCTTTTCCGTACTTCCAGCGATTCCTCGTCAGTATTGTAACCTTCAACTGTTACAAGACCTTCGTTAGGGGGTATGAAACAGGTGATGATCTTCATAAGGGTTGACTTGCCTGCACCATTGGGCCCCAGCAGGCCAACCACTTCGCCGCGCTTAACGGTAAAAGATACCTCGTCAAGGGCCTTTTGAGTGCCGTACAACTTTGTTATGCCATCAACTATAACCGACATTCTTCATTTTTTTTCAGGCAACGAAATTAGGAATTTTTGCCCGAGGTGTTTTATTTACGTCTTAAATAAGAGAATATTGCAAGGATGAAGTAAAGTTCTCCTGTAAGGAACAGCAGCCAGTTGAACTCCCTGGGGATATAATCCATCGAGTAGTCCATTACGCCTTCCCTTAAAGGCAGGCTGAATATTTCTTTTAAAGAGAACCATTCCAGGAGATAGCCTGCATAATCGAAAACATATCCTGTTATTGTTATAATTGCACCGGTAATGAGCAGTGCCCATTCGAAAACCGAAAGGGGAAAACTTGATCTTTCAGGATTTCTATAGATCAATAAACCGGCAATGACCATCATTGTAATGGAGTTTATAACAGGCGCCACAACAGGGCCGGTCCAGGTAAGAGGGATAAGAAAAAGTATATCCCAGGTCATTAGGGATGATGGCCATCCCAGCAAAGCCTTCAGGAAAATGTAATAGAAGATATCCCAGGTGGCAAATATCAAAAGGAAGCCGCCAAGCCTAGAAGGCCCGTTGCCAAACGACAGCATCGCCACTGAAACAATCATTATCAGTGTGGCTGCCTCGCGTATTATTTCGGTAATGGCAATATCAGCATTAAATACCTTCAATGGAAACCCGAACCCTTCAGGGTAATAGATCTCCCTCAGGTAAACCACAATGGAAGCTTCAAGATATCCCATTGTAATGGCGAAAACGACAACCAAAAAGATCCTTTTCAGCAAAGCAAGCCTGTAGTTTCTTTTAAATTCTGTCATTATGATAGCCTGTTTTCAGAAATAATAAAGTTACCAATTATAAAATTCGGGGCATATTTGTTAAAATAAATTATTAGTTCTATCTTTGCACCCCGTTTTTCAACGGTGAATATTGTAAGAACTTGAAATAATAAGGTTTACATGGATACCTTGAGTTTTAGAACAAAAAGTGCTAATAAAGAGACCGTAAATAAAGAATGGGTTGTTCTTGATGCGGAAGACCAGGTACTGGGGCGTCTTGCTACCAGGGCAGCAATGATCCTCAGGGGTAAGAACAAGCCAAGCTTCACACCACATGTCGATTGTGGAGATAATGTGATCGTAGTAAATGCTGAAAAGATCAGGCTGACAGGAAAGAAATGGGACCAGAAGCAGTATATAACGCATTCGGGCTACCCGGGAGGTCAGAGGTCAAAAACGGCAGCACAGGTACTGGCGGCGAAGCCTACGGATATCGTGGAGAACGCTGTTAGGGGAATGCTTCCCAAAAACAAGCTTGGAAGGGAGCTTTTCAGGAACCTTTTTGTATATGCAGGCCCTGATCATCCGCATGAAGCACAGAAACCAAAAGAAGTTAAGTAATTCAATCTTATAGTATACAATGGAAGTAATCAATACCATAGGCAGGAGAAAAAAAGCAGTAGCCAGGATCTATCTCAGGGAGGGCTCAGGAAAGGTTACTATCAACAAGAGAACCCTTGATGACTATTTTCCTACCACTATACTAAGGTATGTTGTAAACCAGGCTTTTGAAATAACCAACACAGAGAACAAGTTTGATATTAACGCCTCACTGGCAGGTGGAGGTTATAAAGGGCAGGCAGAAGCCCTCAGGCTCGCCATCGCACGTGCCCTTATCTCATACGACCAGGAATTGAGAAAACCTCTCAAGGAGAAAGGCCTTCTCAGAAGGGACCCCAGGATGGTGGAAAGGAAGAAGCCCGGTCAGCCCAAGGCAAGAAAGAGATTCCAGTTCAGTAAACGTTAGAATTCAATCTACCGGACTGAGTTTAGTATCCAAACCTCTGAGACCACTTACCGTGCTACTTGGGGGTTGTTTTTTAGGAACGTAAACAATTAATAAAATGGCAAGAACATCTTTTGAAGAATTATTGGATGCAGGGGTTCATTTTGGCCACCTGCGCAGGAAATGGAACCCCAACATGGCTCCTTACATTTTTATGGAGCGTAACGGTATCCATATTATCGACCTTTACAAAACAATGGCAAAGATCGAGGAAGCTGCCTCAGGGCTTAAGCAGATAGCAAAGTCGGGGCGTAAGATCCTCTTTGTAGCCACCAAGAAACAGGCTAAGGAAATCGTGGCAAACCACGTGAAAAAGGTTAATATGCCTTACGTGGTCGAACGCTGGCCCGGTGGTATGCTAACCAACTTCTCAACTATCAGGAAAGCTGTGAGGAAGATGACTTCGATCGACAAGCTGATGACAACAAGCAACTTCCAGAACCTTTCGAAAAGGGAGAAGCTCCAGATAAACCGTGAAAGGGCAAAGCTGGAAAAACAACTCGGATCGATTGCCGACCTCAACAGGCTGCCTTCAGCTATTTTCATAGTTGATGTCCTTAAAGAGAAGATCGCAGTGGCTGAGGCCAGGAAATTGAACATTCCCACTTTTGCAATGGTCGATACCAACAGCGACCCCACAATTATCGACTTCCCCATACCGGCCAATGATGATGCTTCAAAATCCATAGAGATCATTGTCAGGTTAATGGTTAAAGCAATTGAAGAAGGCCTTGCCGAAAGGAAGATGGATAAGGAACGCAAGGAAGAAGAAGAGAGGGAAGAAGAAGAAGCAAGGGCAAAGATCAAATCGAAGACCCTTGAGGAATACGAAGAGCAGGAAGACGAGGAAGCTGAGAAAGGCGGTGGAAAAGCCAAGCTTGAAAAGACAGTGAAAAGAAGAGAAGGTGCAGAAGGCGGGGATAAGCCGAAAAGAAAAAGGACAATAAGCAAGAAAAAGTAATAAAGCTTTAAAAAGAACGAAAAATGGCAAACATTACAGCAGCAGATGTAAATAAGCTCAGAAAAATGACCGGTGCCGGCATGATGGATTGCAAAAAGGCGCTCCAGGAAAGCGACGGCGATTTTGAAAAGGCAATTGAGATCCTCAGGAAAAAAGGTCAGAAGGTTGCCGCAAAGCGCGCCGACAAAGAAGCATCAGAAGGTATCGTGATAGCTAAGACTTCCAATGATAACAAATTTGGTATTATCCTCACAGTAAATACCGAAACCGACTTTGTTGCCAAGGGAGATGATTTTGTCAACTACGTAAACTCGGTGGCAGAAAAAGCCCTGGAAGCAAGGCCCGGCAGTGTCGAAGAACTCAAGTCGTTGAAGCTCAATGACCACACTGTCGAAGAGAACCTCACCGACCTTATTGGTAAGATTGGAGAGAAAATGGATATACCCGGATATGGCTTTATTCAAGCTCCGGTAGTTGCCGCCTATAACCACCAGGGGAACAAGCTTGCTACTCTTGTTGGCCTCAATAAAGAAGTTGAGGAAGGGGAAAAGATAGCCCGTGAAATTGCCATGCAGATAGCTGCTATGAATCCTGTAGCCATCGACCGTGATGATGTAGAGCAGGACATTGTGCAAAAGGAGATCGAAATAGGCAAAGAACAGGCGCGCCAGGAAGGAAAACCCGAGCATATGCTCGAAAAAATCGCAATGGGTAAACTGGAAAAGTTCTATAAGGAAAACACCCTCCTTAACCAGGATTTCGTGAGGGATACAAAGAAGTCGGTGAAGAAATATCTTGGTGAGGTAGACAAGGACCTGACTATTAAAGCTTTCAAGAGGCAGATGCTTGGAGAATAATGAGTTTAAAAATATATAATCTCAAGGTCGCCTTTATGGCGGCCTTTTTTTGTGTATAAAAGAGAAAGCACCCGCCCCTGGCGGATGCTTTGCATACAATTCAGCATCAGAGTAAGGTAGAGTCTAGCTACTAAGAAGTTTCTTTACTGTTTCGGCTATGATCTTGTTATCGGCTTTGCCGGCAAGTTCCCTGGTGGCGGTCCCCATTACCTTCCCCATATCCTTCATGCTTTCGGCACCTGTTTTGGCAATGATCTCCTTCACTTTTTCTTCAATTTCTTCATGACTGAGCTGGGAGGGGAGGAACGTTTCTATCACAGACGCCTGGAAGTTTTCCTCTTCAGCAAGTTCATCCCTGCCCTTTTCTTTGTAAAGCTCTGCCGATTCCTTCCGCTGTTTTACCAGTTTCTGAAGGATCTTCATCTCGGCCCCCTCTTCGATTTCACCACCAGCGCCTTTACTGGTTTTTTCCAGCAGTATTGCAGCCTTGATCGCCCTCAGGGCAGCTAGCTTCTTGCTGTCCCTGAGCCGCATGGCAGCCTTGATCTCTTCGTTTATTTTATTTTCTAGCAACATATATTGAATGATTTCCGGGTTCTAATCAACATTATCATGAAGGAATGAATTGTTAGACCTTACCTCCACCTTCTTTTCTTCGTCCTCATAAAGCGAAAACCTCGAAACTTTCGATTCCTCCGAAGGGTTTGAATTGTCAAGTTCCACTTTCTTCCTCTTATAGGCAGGCTCCTTTTCGAGCTCTTCCAGTCCGCTTTCAGTCTTCAGTTTATAGCTGAGGTTCTTCAGCTTCTCTATCCTTTCGCGTGTTTTGTCCTCCATCATTTTCCGCTCTGAATCAGACCCTGATTCCAGCTCTTTCTTAGAGGGTTTCCTTACATATACCTCAAAAGGTTTCTTATCTTCCCCGGTAAAGGGACTGTCGTTTTCAGTATCCTCATGATCGGTTTCAGCAATCACATCTTCTTCATCCTTGTCATCGTCCGAAGGATTAACATCGCTTTTATCATTTGTTATATCAAATACAAAGGAGCGCTGGATTTTTGATTCGTCTTCATGATCCTCCATACTTTCATACTTTTCTTCACTTTCCTGTTCCCCTGGAGTTGCGTTTTCAGGTTTTCTGAGCAACGTGATCTTCTCCATATCAACTTTATCCTCATCATCTTCTTCAAGTACCCTTTCTACTCGTTTGTTGTTCAACGCAGCCTGATCTTCGCCTGATCTTCTGTTTTCGTTGTCAATATGGCGGAAAAGTGATGATGATTCCAGTTCCTCGTTAAGGCTGTATACTTTTTTGTTTTCCTGCTCAAGCTCTTTCTTTCGTTTTTTGGAGTCGAAGCCTGTGGCAATCAGTGTTATGCTTACTTTCTTACCCAGTGATGTATCGGTGCCGTTTCCCCAGATGATTTCAGCCTGTGATTTTGCTTCCCTCTGGATATAATCGGTGATCTCGGTGACTTCATCCATTGAGATCTCGTCTTCACCTGAAGTAATGTATAACAATACGTTGCTGGCCCCTTCTATGTCATTATCATTCAGCAAGGGGGAGGATAAAGCCGACTGGATTGCCTCCATTGCCCTGTTCTCGCCTTCAGCTTCTGCGGACCCCATAATAGCCTTGCCGCTCTCTTTCATCACTGTTTTTACATCTTCAAAATCCACGTTAATATAACCGGTAACTGTGATGATCTCAGCAATACCTTTCGCAGCGGTGGTAAGTACGTCGTCTGCCTTGTTGAAAGCATCGGAGAGTTTCAGGTCGCCATAAAGCTCGCGCAGTTTGTCGTTGCCAATTACCAGGAGGGTATCAACGTATTTCCTCAGTTCGTTGATCCCTTCCTCTGCCTGCTGGCGGCGTTTTCTGCCTTCAAAAGCGAAAGGTAAAGTGACGATCCCCACTGTGAGTATCCCGAGGTCCTTGGCCTGTGATGCAATTACAGGTGCTGCACCTGTACCGGTGCCACCACCCATTCCGGCCGTTATGAAAAGCATTTTGGTTTCCTTTTCGAGGATTTCCCTTATCTCCCCGATCTTCTGGGTGGCAGCCTCCTTTCCTACCGACGGGATGGAACCTGCACCCAGGCCCCGGTCGCCTAGTTGTATTTTTGTAGGTACCGGGGAGAGCTCCATTGCCTGCGCATCGGTGTTGCAGATAATGAAGTCAACACCCTGGATCCCCTGGTGATACATATGGTTAATGGCATTGCTGCCTCCGCCTCCCACACCTATTACTTTGATGATTGAAGACTGGTTCTTTGGCATGTCGAATTTGATCATGTCTTTCATACTCTATGGCGATTAAATATATAGTTATAATACGTTTAAATATGTAGCTTAATTGATTACTTATTCACATTATACCTGTTAATACCTTATTCTTCAGCATCCCCCTCAAACCAGTCCTGGATCCTTTTAAGAAATCCTGAAGTTTTCGGCTTTGTCCTTTCCCTTATCTTTTTATCCGGCTGGTCTTTTTTCTTATCTGCTTTCTTTTCTCTTGTCAGTTCTTTCTTATACCGGCCAATACCCTCAATTACAAGGCCTATACCTGTAGCGTACATCGGGCTAGCAAGATCTTCAGCAACTTCAGCGGCGAGGTGTTCGTTGGGATATCCGATCCTGGTATCCATACCGGTCATGAACTCTGTTAGCTGGGCTATATGTTTGAGTGAAGCACCTCCGCCGGTAAGCACTATACCTGCTATGAGTTTCTTTTCAAATCCTGAATTCCGAATTTCGTAGTATACATGCTCTATGATTTCCTCCATTCTCGCCTGGATGATGCTGGCGAGGTTTTTCAGGGTGATCTCTTTAGGGGGCCTTCCCCTCAAACCGGGTATGGCAACCACTTCATCGTCCCTGTTTTCGCTTGCCAGGGCAGATCCGAACTTGATCTTCAACTCCTCAGCATGTTTTTTAATGATCGTACAACCCTCTTTTACATCTTCAGTGATTATGTCGCCACCAAAGGGGATAACAGCAGTATGCCTTATGATCCCATCCTGAAAAATGGCTAAGTCAGTAGTGCCTCCGCCAATATCGACCAGGACAACACCGGCTTCTTTTTCTTCTTCGCTCAGCACTGCCTCAGCCGAGGCAATAGGCTCAAGGATGAGGTCAACTACTTCCAGTCCGGCTTTTCTTACGCATTTATAAATATTCTTGGCGGCAGCAGTCTGACCGATGATGATGTGAAAATTCGCTTCAAGTGAATTCCCAAGCATACCTATCGGCTGCTTGATACCCTGCTCTCCATCAATTATATATTCCTGCGGGATGACATCCACGATCTCTTCCCCGGGGTTCATACTCAGGGCAAACATATCCTGGTGCAGCGAATCAATGTCTTCCTGGCCGATCTCTTCCTCTATATCCTTCCTGATCATGCTACCCCTGTGCTGAAGGCTTTTGATATGCTGTCCTGCTATCCCTACGTTCACATACCTGATGTCGACCCCTGACCGCTGTTCAGCTAGCTCTATGGCAGTCTTGATCGACTGAACAGTGTTTTCAATGTTTGAAACAACACCTCGCTTGACTCCGATCGACTCGGTCTTTCCGTGACCAAGTATCTCTATCTTTCCACTGTCAGCCTGCCTGCCGACAATAGCGGCAATTTTGGTGGTACCAATGTCGAGACTGACAATAATTTCGTTGCTTTTCATTTTTTTAGCCTTTGGTTTTCTCTACCTATTTTATGCAAACTACCTGTTTCTCATATTCGAGGTTTATTGCGCTGTAATAGTCCCATCCTTTTGCCGGAAGGACTATCTTGTATATATGCAGCAGGTTTTCAAATTTTTCATTCATCCTTTCAGTGTTTCCGAACTTTATGACATGGCCGCCGATCTTCGGGACAAGCTCATATTTTCCATCGCTGTTAACATGTACCTGGTCAACCATTGAGTTCATGAATTCATCTTCCCTTAATTTCAGAATGAAATCAAGGGCTTCCGTTAAAACGGGTTCATCAAGTTCTTTCAGACCGGTAACCTGATTTGCCGGGATGGTGATCCTGTCAAACGTCAGCACAGGCACATAGGCCGGAAAATTAATTTTTTCAGGAAGCACATTTCCCATCCTGTCAACGTAAAAGTTACCGTTACCGCTGGTCATGATCCTGGCAACCGGCACTTTCTGACGGCTGTTGACGCGTAGCTTTCCTGTCACAGTAATCGATGCATCTGTGTATTCAAGCCAGGCTATGCTGTCGATCAGGTTTTCAATCCCCTCTAAGTTCACTTTAGCAACCTTCTCACCCTCAAGCGAATCAAATTTTCTTAAAACAAGATCCCTTACTTCCTTTTCCAGTATAATGGTATCCGGACCTGCCAGCTGGATCTGAAAGTCCAGGCCCTTCACTTTAGAACTGTGATAGCGTTTTTCGGTAAAGGCCAGCAGAAAGGCCAATCCTGCTATCAAAATGGCCGATACTAATATTTTAATGCTTCTTTGCATTGTTGTTCCTCTGTTTCAGCATATCGTCTATCAATTCAACATACTGGTCAATATCTCCTGCCCCGAGTGTCAGTAGAATTTCAAAATCCTTTTCCCACAGGTGGTCCATTAACTGGTTCTTGGTTAAAAGCACTTTATTTGGATTTGCCATTTTTTTATAGATGATCTCAGAACTGACGCCTGGTATGGGTTCTTCCCTCGCAGGATAAATGTCAAGAAGGATGATCTCATCCAGCTTATCAAGGCTTTCTGCAAACCCCGTGGCAAGGTTCCTTGTACGGGAATAAAGATGCGGCTGAAAGATCCCCGTTATCTTTTTTCCGGGAAATAATTTTCTTGTCGTCCTGATGCAGGCTGAAAGTTCTTCAGGGTGATGAGCATAATCATCTATGTAGGTAACATGATTATTTTCATAAATAAAATCATACCTTCTGTGTACACCCTCATAACTTTGTAGGGCCTTTTTTATCTCACTCCCGCTAATACCCCTCAGGTGACAGACTGCAGCGGCAGCCACAGCATTTTCAATATTGTGTTTGCCGGGTAATGGAAGACAGATACTGTCAATTTTTTCTTCCCCAAGGATAAGGGTAAAATTCTCAATGCATAAATCATCCGTTATGTTTTCTGCCCTGAAATCTGTGTTTCCTTCTATGCCGTATCGGTAGACATTGATATTACCAGTAAGCTTCAGGTCAAGCCCCTCCTTCAGAATAACGTATCCCAGTTCATCTGTCCTGGCTGCAAATTCTTCAAACGATCCCTGCAGGTTTTCCATAGTTTCATACACATCCAGGTGGTCAGGATCGATGGAGGAGATTATGGAGATATCAGGCGACAGGCTGAGAAAAGACCTGTCGTACTCGTCGGCTTCAACTACCATCATGCCGTCACCTTCTGAACTGATGTAGTTTGAGTCATAGTTTTTAGTGATACCACCCACAAAAGAGCTCATGTCGGTACCGGCCGATTTCATGATATGTGCGATCATGGAAGTGATAGTGGTTTTGCCGTGCGTACCTGCCACGGCAATGGTGAACTTGTTTTCGGTGATCAGCCCCAATACTTTCGATCTTTTCATCACATCATAACCCTTGCTGCGGTAATGCCTGAGCAGTGTATTGTTTTCAGGAATTGCCGAAGTGTAGATTACAAGGTCATAGTGTTTTTCGGGGAAAGGGATCTTTTCATCGTAAACTACGTTTATGCCTTCCGAGATCAGTTCCTGGGTCAGCCATGTAGGATTCCGGTCGTAGCCGTCAACATCCAGACCTCTTTTTTTAAAATACCTTGCAAGGGCGCTCATCCCGATTCCACCTATTCCGATGAAATAAACACTTTGTATTTTACTTACGTCCACCATGTTTTTGTTGGATTAGTTTAATGATTTCATCAACTATTTTTTCTTTCCCGTTGCGAATGGCAAAACTCCTGACAGCATTGCTCATCATCTTCATTTTATTATTGTCTTCTATGATTGAGGCTAATACCGGCTGAAGTTTTTGATCAGCTTCTTTATCATCAACTATCTCTGCGGCGTTTTTGCTTGCCAGGGCCATTGCATTTTTTTTCTGATGGTCTTCAGCAGCAGTGGGCAGAGGAATGAATATTGCCGGTTTGCCAACGGCACATATTTCTGCCATTGCTATTGCTCCAGCCCTTGATATTATTACATCTGAGGCAGCATAGGCCAGGTCCATGTCATAAATGAAGTCGTAGACCCTCACATTTTGCTTATGCTGTTCCTTAACAGAACTCTTTGAAGACTCGAAGTCAGGCCCGCCTGTCTGCCATATCAGTTGAATGTCTTTTTCTGTAAAGTAACCGAGCATTTTCTTTATGGCGTTGTTAACCGACCTTGCGCCCTGGCTGCCGCCAACCACAAGAACTGTTTTCTTCTCCTTGCTTATTCTGAAGAAAGAAACGGCATCTTCCTTTTTTCCTTTTATTGAGATAACATTGCTTCTTACCGGGTTACCTGTTTTTACTATTTTTTCTGCCGGGAAGTATTTTTCCAGGCCATCGTGCGCAACACATATCCTGTCAACACTTTTTGAAAGCCACTTGTTGGTAATTCCCGGAAATGCGTTCTGTTCCTGGATAAGTGTCGGGATTCCCTTTTTTGCCGCGGCATATAGCGTTGGCCCGCTGGCATAGCCCCCCACACCAATCACTGCATGGGGTTTGAAGTCTTTAATGATTTTCCTTGCCTTGATTATGCTGTGCATCAGCTTAAGCGGGAATACCAAATTTTTCAGCGACAGCTTTCTTTGCAGGCCGCTGATCCATAGCCCTTTGATACGGTAGCCGGCTGCGGGCACTTTTTCCATTTCCATCCGACCCTTTGATCCTACAAAGAGGAATTCAACATTTTCCAGCCTCTCTTCCAGGCCCTCTGCTATTGCAATGGCAGGATAGATATGTCCTCCTGTGCCTCCACCGCTGATGATGATCCGTATGTTACGCTGTAAGATATCCATGTTGAGTTTCAACAGTTCCTTCGTGTACTTCTTTACTAACGCTTAAAATTATTCCTATTGCAAGACTGGTAAACCAGATTGAGGTACCGCCCATGCTTACCAGTGGCAGCGGCTGCCCGGTCACAGGCAACAGGTTCACGGCCACTCCCATATTGATGAGGGCCTGGAATACCAAACTGAAACTGACTCCAATGGTCAGGAACACCCCGAAGTTCTTGGGAAATTTTATGACTATCCGAACTGCCCTGAAAAAGAGTATAAGGTATAGCAATACAACAACCCCGCCTCCCACTATGCCGTATTCTTCGATTATGATCGCAAAGATGAAATCCGAGTAAGGGTGGGGAAGAAAATTCCTTTGCGTGCTGTTCCCTGGCCCCTTACCCAGCAGTCCGCCCGATGCTATGGCTATCTTCGATTGCTCTATCTGGTAGTTTTCAGTCTCTTCAGGATTGGTGAACGATTCTATCCTGTTCTTCCAGGTCGACAACCGACCCTGGTATTCTGGCGGAAGCAGGCTCAGCACCAGGATAAAAGTTGCAAGCAAAAAGATGCATATGCCTACAAGGCCTCCTATGTGCCAGATGTTTATCCTGCCTATGAACATCAGTACAAGGCTCGTGACAAAAAGCATGGCAGCGGTGGAAAAATCGGAGGGTATTATGAGCCCGCAAACTATGATCACGGGAAGCATTACCGGTAAAAACGCGGATTTGAAACTTTTTATGTATTCCTGCCTTTTGGTGAGCGACCGGGCAAGGTACATGATAAGAGTGAGCTTGGCAAGGTCGGCAGTCTGGAACGAAAGGTTGAACGGAAGCGGCAATGCCCGGCGGGCTTCATTGATGTTACTGCCAAACAATAGCGTGAGAATAAGAAGAGGTATGGCAATGTAAAGGGCTATCTGGAAAAGTCGCGAATAATAGGTGTATTTAATTAGATGGGCAAGGTACATCAGCCCAAGGCCCAGCAGCAATATAATGAAATGCTTGAGCATATAGTACTCTGTATTGCCTTCCTGGAAGCGGTAGGCAAGTGTACCGGTCGAACTGTACACTGCAAGCAGGGATAGTGTGGAAAGCAGGATCACTACCATCCAGATCACTTTATCACCCTTTATAGTTTTCAGTATCTCAAACATAACAGTAACGGTCAGAGATTATTGACTGCATTCTTGAACTGCCTGCCCCTGTCCTCGTAATTGTCGAAAAGGTCGAAACTCGCACAGGCCGGTGAAAGAAGCACCATATCATTCCTCCTCGCAAAATGGTAGGCTATTTTTACGGCTTCCGACATTGCCTGGATCTCTACAATATTTTCAACATCACCTGAGAACTCGCTAAGGATGCGGTCATTGTTAACGCCAAGGCATACTATTGCCTTGACCTTCTCTTTTACAAGGCCCTTGATCAGGGAGTAGTCATTTCCCTTGTCAATTCCGCCGGCAATCCATACTACCTGCTTATTGGTGCTCTCCAGTGCATACCATGTAGAATTTACATTAGTGGCTTTTGAGTCATTGATGAATTCAATTCCGTGTATGCTTGCAACAAATTCGAGCCTGTGCTCAATATGTTGGAATTCAGAAAGGCTGTCCTTAATGATCTCCTTCCGGATGTCCAACAACCTTGCTGTTATCCCTGCAGCCATGGAATTGTAAAGGTTGTGCTTGCCCTGTAATGCCAATTCTTCTAAAGTCATATTGAACTTTTTTGATTTTATTTTAATTATCAATTCATTTTCTCTTTTAAAGGCACAGTCTCCGCTGAGCCTCTGTTCTATTGAAAAAGGTACTTGTGACGATTTCAGCTCCCTTTTCTTCAATTCCCTCATGATCACCCTGTCATCGGCGTTGAAGATAAAATGGTCGCATGAAGACTGGTTCATGGTAATCCGGAACTTTGAGCCGGCATACCGGCTGAAATCGTTTGAATACCTGTCGAGATGGTCGGGGGTGATGTTCAGCAGGATGGCTGTATCAGCCTTGAAATCATACATCCCGTCGAGTTGGAAACTGCTGATCTCCAATACCCAGTAATCGTGGTCGCTCTCTGCCAGTGCTGCGGCAAAGCTCTTCCCTACATTTCCTGCAAGGCATACATCAAGACCTCCTTTACGGAGAATATGTTCTGTAAGCATTGCCGTAGTGGTTTTGCCGTTACTTCCGGTTATGCAGATCTTTTTTCCTTCAGTGAAATATCCTGCAAACTCGATCTCTGAAATAACTTTAACACCCTTTTTCCTGGCTTTCAGAACCACTGGGGCCTCATCAGGTATTCCGGGACTTTTGATAAGCAGGTCGGCCGAAAGAATTGTTTCCTCGCTGTGCTTCCCCTCTTCAACCTCAACTTCAATATTTGAAAGAACGTTTTTATAATTTTCCCTGATCCTTCCCGAATCAGATACGAATACGCTGTAACCTTTTTGCCTTGCCAGCATAGCAGCGCCTGCCCCGCTTTCTCCGGCTCCAAGGACCACTATTTCTGCTTTTTTCTTCATTCTTCATTTTACCTGATCTTCAGGGTTACTATCGTTAAAACCGCCAGCATGATCCCCACAATGAGGAACCTCTGTACGATCTTTGGCTCTGCAATTCCCTTTTTCTGGTAATGATGGTGCAGGGGCGACATCAGGAAAATCCTTTTTCCGGACCCGGTTTTTTTCCTGGTGTATTTAAAGTACCCTACCTGCAATATCACCGACAAGGATTCCACTACGAAGATCCCGCAGAGGATGGGGATCAACAGCTCTTTCCTTATGAGGATGGCAAAAACAGCTATTATGCCCCCTATCGTGAGGCTTCCCGTATCACCCATGAATACCTGGGCGGGGTATGAGTTATACCAGAGGAACCCGATACACCCACCTACGAAGGCGCTGATGAAGATTGTCAGCTCCCCTGTTTCCGGCAGGTACATGATGTTGAGGTAATCGGCAAAGACGAGGTTGCCCGATACCCACGCCAGAATGCCCAGGGTGGCGCCCATCACTGCTGATGTCCCTGTTGCCAGGCCGTCCATGCCATCGGTCAGGTTGGCGCCATTGGATACTGCTGTAATGATCAGTATAACTATGGGAATGAAAACGAGATAGGCATAGTCTTTCAGGCCTTTGCCCATCCAGGTGATCAGCACTGAATAATCGAATTCATTGTTCTTGACGAACGGTATCGTGGTTTTGGTCGATTTCTTCGCCTCTTCCGAGAACCTCGCCGAAATGTCGGTGATCCTCTCTTCGCCGGCCACTTCTGTCTGGCTGAATTCCTTCTTTTCCCTTATCACAACATCTTCACTGAAATACATGGTCAGGCCTACCACCAGCCCCAGGATGACCTGTCCCAGGATCTTGTATTTACCCGCTAACCCGGTTTTCTTCTTTCTAAAGACTTTTATGTAATCATCGGCAAAGCCGATCATGCCAAGCCACACAGTTGTGAAGAGCATCAGGATGATGTAGATATTCAGAAGCTTGGCAAACAGAAGGGTTGGGATAAGGATTGCACCGAGGATGATCAGACCACCCATCGTAGGGGTTCCTTGCTTATCGAGCTGGCCCTCAAGGCCCAGGTCGCGTATTATTTCCCCAACCTGTTTTCTGTTGAGATACCTGATCCACCTCCGCCCTAAAAACAGGGAGATGATCAGTGAGGTTATCACAGCAGCGGCAGCCCTGAACGACAGGTACTGGAAAACACCCGCACCCGGAACGTCGCAGCAGCTTTGCAGGTAATCAAAAAGATAGTACAACATATCAGGTACCTGTTTGAAAAAGTTGTTTTAATAATTCCTTGTCATCAAAGGGTTGCTTCACCCCGTTGATCTCCTGGTATTTCTCGTGGCCTTTCCCTGCAACCAGGATTATATCACCCTTCCCGGCCATCAGCACGGCTGTCTTGATGGCTTCCTTTCTGTCTGTTACTTTCACGAATTTTTTTGATTCTGCGGGTCCAATGCCTTTCTCAATATCGGCTATTATGCTCTCCGGGTCCTCTGTCCTTGGATTGTCGGATGTCAGTATGACCTTATCGCTAAATCTCCCTGAAATAGTTGCAAACAAAGGTCTTTTGGACTTATCTCTGTCTCCGCCGGCACCAACCACGGTTATGAGTTGCTCGTTCCTTGTGCGGATATTGCTGATGGTTTCCAGTACATTCTTAAGGGCGTCGGGAGTGTGGGCATAATCAACGATCCCTGTTACACCTTCAGCCGACATAATTACTTCGAACCGGCCCTCGGCCGGAACAAGCGTGCTTATCGAAGTAAGGACCTCATCATTTTCAAAACCTAACAGTAACGCTGTTGCGTAAACTGCCAGCAGGTTGTAGGCATTGAAGAGCCCTATCAGGCCTGTATGCAATTCGGTTTCATCAAATCTCAGGTGCAATCCTGTAAAGGAATTTTCGAGAACAGCCCCCCTGAAATCAGCCATCCTTTTCAGTGCATAAGTATGTTTTGATGCCTTTGTGTTCTGCAACATTACCTTACCGTTCCTGTCGTCCAGGTTGACGAGCGCAAAAGCATGTTTAGGCAAGCCATCAAAGAACGCTTTTTTGGTCTCCAGGTAATTCCTGAATGTCTTATGGTAATCAAGGTGGTCGTGTGTAATGTTGGTGAAGACCCCTCCGGTGAATTTCAGGCCGGTTGTCCTTTTCTGGGCAATGGCATGGGAACTTACTTCCATAAAGGCGTACTCACAACCTTTTTCCACAGCAAGAGCAAGTATCTCATTGATCCTTACCGGGTCGGGAGTGGTGTGGGTGCTCGGGTATTCCTCATTGTTCACCTTGCTGTTGATGGTCGAGAGCAGGGAAGAGGGGTAGCCAAGTTTGGTGGCAAGTTCATGCAGCAAGGTCACTATGGTAGTTTTACCGTTAGTTCCTGTTACACCCACCAGACGGAGCTTTTCCGATGGATTCCCAAAATAATTTGAGGCCAGGATACCCAGTGTTTCACTGCTGTCCTCCACCTTTACATAAGTCACGTTTTCCCGGGCTTCACCTGGTAAATCCTCACAGACCACTGCCCGGGCGCCCTTTTCAATTGCCTTTCCGATGAACTTGTGTCCATCGGTGACCGTACCCCTCAGGGCAATGAAAAGGTCGCCCGGCTCCACCTTGCGGCTGTCGATCCGCAATTTGCCAACCCGGATGTTCGGCTTTCCCTGCGTGCCTTTGATCCTCGATCCGTATAATATTTCGCTGAGTTTCTTCAAACCAATTTGTTATGAGGTTGACATATATAGAGTTATGGTCTGTTCTTTTTTTATGGGATAGCCCGGCTGCAGCGATTGCTTCTTAACCCATCCGTAACCTTGTATTCTTACTTTCAGCCCCATTTTCTCAAGTAGATAGGTAGCATCCTTAGCAGTCAGGCCTTGAACATCGGGCACCCTGTATGCCTCGATTTGCATCTCCGCCGAATTGAATGTTCCTCCCCCTGATTCTGCGCTGATCCATTCCCCGGCACGGACATGATGATCAGCAGGCATGTCCAGGTTGCTGAGTAGGTTGATAACAGTCTGCTTTCTGCCCTTTACTCTCAGGGATTTGGTGTTATTATTACGGGCCAGGATGTTTTTTTCTCCCAGCCACGATTTGGAAGCATAGATCTTATCGGCAATTTCCTTGAAAACGGGTGCTGCCACCGTTCCGCCGTAAATGCTTTTGTTCCTGGGTTTATTCACAACCACGATACATGAGTACATAGGGTCGTCGGCCGGGAAGTAGCCGGCAAAAGAGGCATTGTAGTCTGGATTGATGTACCCCTCTTTTCCTGCCGAGATCTTGGCGGTACCCGTCTTTCCTGCAATACTGTAGTGCGGGTTTTTCAGTATTGTTCCGGTTCCATTGAGGACAACACCCTCAAGCAATGAACGGATGGTGTCGATCGTACCGGTAGAGGCGATGGAAGGGTTGATTATCTCAGGTTCCATTCCATCAAGTCTGCGCCCGGCATACCTTATCTCACTGATGAACCTGGGCTTTACCATCACCCCGTTGTTTGCTACAGCATTGTAAAGCGTCAGGATCTGAAGAGGGGTCATTTTCAGGGCATAGCCTATCGACATCCACGGCAGCCTTGTCTTTGGCCAGTATGTATCATCCGGATGCCTGATCACCGGCCTGCCCTCGCCGGGTATCTCAATGCCAAGGGGCTCATGGATGGACAGTTTGTAAAGCCCGTCGACAAAAGCCGCAGGATCATCTTCAAAAAGTTCCACGATCATTTTTGAGATGCCCACGTTTGAGGAGTATTCAAAAGCTTCACGGTAGGTGATCTTGCCGTCCCTGATCTTGTGCACATCCTTCATTGTCTTACCGTAATACATGGTCCAGCCGTCGCCAGTCTCCAGTGTGTCGGTGAGGTCCACCTTCGCGGTTTCAAGGGCCACTATCATCGACGCAAGCTTGAAAGTGGAGCCCGGCTCGATCCCCGATCCTACAGCAAGATTGTAGTATTCGTTGTATTTATTGGTGAGGGAGTCATACCGCAGGTTGGCTATGGCCTTGACTGAACCTGTAGGGACCTCCATCAATATGACGCAGCCCTCATAGGCCCCGTGCTCCCGAAGGTGCCGTAACAGCGCATCTTCGGCTACATCCTGAAGGTTTACATCAATGGTGGTTACAATGTCTTTCCCGTTTTTGGGTTCAACCTCATTTTCATCCCTTACCGGCTTCCAGTCGCCATTGGCTATCCGTCGGCGTAATTGCTTGCCTTCAACGCCCTGGAGAACATTCGAATAGGCCCCTTCCAGGCCAACTTTCAGCTCTTCTTCCAGGTTTACATACCCAAGGGTACGCCTGGCCAGTTCACCATAAGGATACTCTCTTTTGTTCTTCGGAATGACGATGAATCCTCCCCTGTACCTGCCCAGCCTGAAAATGGGGAACTCTCTCAACTGCTTCAGCTCCTCAAAAAATATTTCCCTTTTCAGGAGCAGGTAACGGTTGTTTGCTCTTCTAGCTTTACTGAGGTATTGCTTGTATTGATAGGATGACCTGTCGCGGAACAGCTCAGAAAGCAGCATCGACAATGAATCGATGTTTTTGTTGAACATCTCATCGGTTATATGGGGAGAGGCTATGTCGAGCCGTATTTCAAATACGGGAATGGTGGTTACCAGGAGGTCGCCATTGTCAGAGAGGATATTGCCACGTGTTGCTTCTATGCTGAAATAGCGCATCTCTTGCTCTTCAGCCTTCGCAATAAGCTCTTCCCCTTCTTTTATCTGGATGTAGAGGGCTTTGCCGACTATCAGCAGGCCGAACAACAGCATAAGGAAGTACAGGATATAGACACGCCATAATATTTTCCTGTCGGTTTTATTCATCCGTATCTTCTTCCTGTTTGATGACTATTTTATGCGGCGGAACCGTAAGTTCTTTTATGCCGGTACCTTCAAGCGCTTTTGCCACTTCCGACTGTTTGCTCTTGTGCATCAGTTTCGACTTTTCGCTGATGTATTCGTACCTGAGCTCTTTCAGCTCTCTCCTGAGCTGGTTTATTTCGCGCACTTTCTTTTCAGCATAATAGATGTTGGAGATATACAGGATACCCAAAAAGGCCAGGAAAAAGAGATAAGGCAGGAATCGAAGTGCTCTGCTGTTAACAAGGAAAGAACCGTTCAGGACATTCTGGATCGATTTCCCTGGAGCCGGTTCAGTTTTCCTGCCATTGGTTTCCGGTTTTAGCCTGTTGCCCTGTATGTCCTCTTTTTTAGCCATTTTCAGATCTTTTCAGCTATTCTCAGGTGGGCGCTCCTGGCCCTGTTGTTTTCTTCAATTTCCTTTTCTCCCGGTACTAAAGGTTTTCGGTTTACCTGTCTGAATCGTACCTGTGGGTTTCCGTAGAAGTCTTTTTCGAGTTTTCCCTCGAAATTGTCGGTCCTGATGAAGTTCTTTACCAGCCTGTCTTCTAGGGAGTGGTAAGAAATGACTACGAGCCTGCCGCCACTGACGATCAGATCTGCAGCCTGCTGAAGCATTTCTTTGAGCGATTCCAGCTCTTCATTTACTTCAATACGGAGCGCCTGGAATACTTTTGCGTAAAACTGATTTTCCTTGCCCCTGGGTGCCATTGCAGACAGTACTTTCACCAGTTGCCCGGTGGTTTTTATTTTTTCCGCTTCGCGGGATGAGCATATTGCCATTGCTATCCTCCGGGCGTTCCTCAGTTCGCCGTAAAGGAAAAGGACCCTTTCGAGGTCCTTGTCTTCATACTGGTTGACAATGTTGGCAGCCGTAATTTCAGTGGCCGGGTTCATTCTCATGTCCAGTTCCCCGTCGAACCGAATTGAAAAGCCTTTATCCGGCAGATCGAACTGGTGTGAAGAAACCCCCAGGTCGGCCAACAGGCCGTCTATCTCTTTGACCCCTTCGAGCCTGAGAAAGCTTTTCAGGTACCTGAAATTCCCCTGTATCAGTTTAAAGCGGTCATCTTTCGGGATGTTTTCCTGCGCATCCGGGTCCTGGTCGAATGCAAACAGCCTTCCTTTGCCGATTTCCTCCAGTATGCGCCTGCTGTGGCCTCCACCGCCAAAGGTGGCATCCACGTAGGTGCCTGCAGGACTAACATTCAGCCCTTTAACACTTTCCTCAAGCAATACCGGTTTGTGATACATAGGTTGTTATTCCGTTTCAGTGTCGCCCATAACTTCTTCGGCCAGATCGGCAAATTCATCCGGGTCGTAATCCACAGCTTTTTCATATTGCTGCTTATCCCAGATCTCGATCTTGTTCACAACTGATGCAAGAACAACCTCTTTCGAAATGCCGCCATACTTTATCAGATCCCGTGGGATCAAAATTCGCCCCGCTGCGTCGAGTTCCACCATCTTGACACCGGCCATGAACTTCCTGATAAAATCCACATTTTTCTTCCTGAACCGGTTCAGCCTGTTTATCCGTTCACTTTCTGCTTTCCATTCAGGTTCGGGGTAGAGTTCGAGACAATTGCGGAATATGCTTCTCTTTATAACGAAGCCCTTGTCTATAACCTCTGCCAGTTGCGCCTTGTAAGCCGACGGAAACAAAAGCCGCCCCTTGACGTCAACCTTGCATTCATATGTCCCGATGATATTTATCACCCTGTATTGTGGATTAATGGCGTAAATTTAAGATCAAAAAACCCACTTTTTACCACTTTTTACCACTTTTCTGCTAACAATGTTACAATAGTTTTCAACAAAATGTTGATAATACAGGGATTAGAAAGGTGTAAGTTATTGAGGGATTGTCGATTGACCCCCTCCCTGGCCCTGCCCCCAGGCGGGGGAGGGAAGGGGAACTTAGGATGCAAGGTTAAAAAGTTCTGT
>CAZXWD010000013.1:0-19302 GCA_964644135.1 uncultured Bacteroidales bacterium
TTTTGTTAAACTCTTAACAGAAAATCCAGTGAAGCACACGGGCCGCAGATATATTACAGTTTTTATTGCTCTCTCGTTCAGTTGGTTGTTTATTGGCTCACTGGTAAATTTTCACCGTGTTCATGTATACGGGAAGTCTTTTTCGCTCGAGTGGTCGTTCCTGAAGCCAAAAAATGACAACTCGAAAAACCAATCGGTAATCAAAGATATTGAGCCGGGTGATCCTAACAACGATTTATATTCAGCCGTTACCGCATCCATGTGCGCGACTGATATCATTCCGGCCAATTCGGCCTTTAGTCACGGGCATTCTTTTGTTACACATGTAAAAACAGATGTATCCGGCTCTGCCCCAATGCGCGCCCCACCCTTCTCTTGCTGATCTTTCCTGCCCCATGGCATTCCCCACTTTGATATTTATCCGGAAACCGGGGGCCCACTATTTCCATCTATAAAAATTATTATAAGAATCCTGATACACTGCTATCAGAACTTCAACGAGTAATCCGGATGCATAAACTAAGACCTGCTATTATAATAATGGTTTCAGCCTGTATCATTTTTGCCGTTGGTGCACGGGCACAGGCTCCTTTCCTTATTTCCACCGACAGCACCGTTATCCCGGAAGTATCATTGGGCGAGGTACAGGTGAAAGCGTCGAAAGACAATCTCCGCCTCAATGAAATGCCGGTATCTGTATCTCTTCTGCCGGGCGACCGCTTAGAAGAAAATGAATTGAAATCACTGCCCGAGGTTTCCTCGGTGGTCCCGAACTTTTTCATGCCCGATTACGGTTCAAAGCTCACCTCACCGGTATACATACGCGGCATAGGCTCGCGAATCAATGCTCCCTCGGTAGGTTTGTATGTCGACAATGTCCCTTATTTCCAAAAGGCAGCTTTTGACATCGACTTTTTCGATATTGCCAGGATAGAAGTGTTACGGGGGCCCCAGGGAACACTTTACGGAAGGAACACAATGGGAGGGATCATAAATATAACTACCCTGTCGCCTTTCGAATACCAGGGCACCCATTTAAAATTCTCGGCAGGCACTTATGGGAACTATGCCATAAATGCCGGTCACTACGGGAAGGCAAAAGATAAATTCGGCTATTCCGTATCAGCAAATTTCCTTCACAACGACGGGTTCTTTACCAATACTTACAACATGAACAGGGTTGACCGGATGGATTCATTCGGATTCAGGAACAAGCTTATTTGGAAGGTCTCTGATAAGCTGACCCTTGAAAATATAGCATCGTTCGAGAACAGCCGGCAGGGTGGGTATCCATATGCCCTCTACAACGATTCGACCGGAAAGCCGGAGGACATAAACTACAACCAGTACAGTTCATACGACCGCAGTCTTTTCTCGAATGCTTTCCTGGTGAAGTACCGGATGAAACATTTTGAGATTGTCGCCACAACAGCCTACCAGTACCTTGGCGATATGCAGGAAATAGACCAGGATTTCACACCCGATTCGCTCTACTTTGTGACCCAGCGCCAAAAACAGCATATGCTGTCGCAGGAGATCATAATGAGATCAAAATACGACGGTAAATATAACTGGCTTATGGGGGCATACGGCTTTATCCAGCAATTTGACAAAGAAGTGGATGTGGATGTATATGCTGCTGATATGAAGCTGTTTAAGACCTACGATCACACTGTTTCCGGCTATGCCCTGTTCCATCAGTCGACCCTCAGCGACCTGCTGATCAAAAACCTGTCGGTTACAGCCGGCATCAGGATAGACTTTGAAAACGATATCCTCAATTACGGATATGACCAGCATAGGGCCGGAAGCATTACACCGGTAGCCGACACCCTCTACCCCACCCTTAATTATTTTGAGGTCTCGCCCAAGGCAGCAATCACTTACAACGAGAATGGCCGTAACTACTATGCGACCGTCACCAGGGGGTTTAAGACCGGTGGTTTTAATTCGACCATTGAACGGCCCGAAGACCTCACCTATGGCCCGGAATATAGCTGGAACTACGAAATAGGGGTCAAAGCTCCCCTGTTCAATTACCATGCTTACCTGCATGCCGCGTTGTTCTACATCGACTGGAAGAACCAGCAGATCTACCAGACTGTCCCGAGCGGCAGGGGCAGTATGCTTAAGAACGCCGGCCGATCTGCCAGCAAGGGAATTGAACTGATGGTAAAGACAAAATCTTTTCTGGGCATAGAGCCGCTGCTTACTTACGGTTATACACATGCAACCTTTACAGAGCATGTAGTGGACAGCCTGACCGATCACAGCGGGAACTACATTCCTTATGTCCCCAGGCATACGGCTTCAGTAAGCCTGCGAAAGACAATATCACTGAATGAAAAGAGGTGGCTTGACAAGATCCGCATTAACTTATCCTATAAAGGTGCCGGAAAGATATTCTGGAATGAAGAAAATTCACATTCACAGGATTATTACGGGTTGCTTTCGGCAAAGGTATCCTTTGTACATGAGTTATTGACCCTGGAGTTATGGGGTAAAAACCTTCTTGATACATCGTACGAAGCTTTTTATTTCGAGGCGATAGGGAACAAGTATGTCCAGTCGGGCAGGCCCTTCCAGGTAGGATTGAATTTATCCGTACGCTTTTAATGAAAGAGAGAGCCTGGCATAAATTTCCCGTGCTGTTCAGCCTGTACATTGCACAATCCATACCGATGAGCTTTTTCTCAACTGTGGTGCCGGTGATCATGCGCCAGCAAAATTACAGCCTCGAATCGATAGGATTGCTGCAACTGATCAAGCTGCCCTGGATCCTGAAATTCCTATGGGCGCCCCTTATCGACAGGCGGGCCACTTCCACGGGGAAGCTCAAGCAATGGATCATAGGGTCTGAACTGTTTTATGCCGTAATCATACTCAGCATAGGCTTTTTAAACCTGGAAACAGATTTCAACCTGATCGTCGTCTTTATGGTAATCGCATTTGTAGCTTCTGCTACGCAGGATATAGCAACAGATGCCTATGCAATATTCATGCTTAAGCCTGCTGAAAGGAGCCTGGGTAACAGCATGCAATCGGGCGGGAGCTTTGTGGGGACTCTCTTCGGCACCGGGGTGCTCCTTGTAGCCTACTATTATTTCGGATGGTCTTCGTTGCTTATGCTATTAGCTGCCTTTGTGGTTTTCGCAATAGCGCCCCTTCTGTTATACAGGCGAAAGGCCGACATTGACCCGGGCGTTAAGTCGGACGTAAACCTCCGCGACATTGCAGGATTCTTTAAGATGAAAGGCATAGGCCGCAGGGTCCTGATCCTGGTATTTTATTACAGCGGGATCGTGGGCATCCTGGCCATGCTCAAGCCCTATATGGTCGATCTGGGCTACACAGTCAAAGAGATTGGCATTTATTCAGGGGTCATAGGCACTTCCGTTGCCGTAACCGCCTCTTTGATCGCCGGTTTCATAATAAGGAAGATCGGAAGGAGAAGGTCGGCTATCGCATTCGTACTTACTGGACTGGTAGCTGCATCCTATTTTCTCTTTCTGAGCCTGCATACCCCTTCAACTGTCGAAATCCTTCTCGGAATAAGCCTTTTATGGGGTACCTACGGATTATCAACCGTGATTATTTATACCACATCCATGGATATAGTAAGGCCCGGAAGGGAAGGCACCGACTTTACCGTCCAGATAGTCATAACTCATTTAAGCAGCCTCATTATTGTTGTCCTGAGCGGAAGGATCGGCGACCTGACCGGATATACCGGGCTTTTCAGCATTGAGGTGCTTCTGTGTATTATAGCAACCGTGATCGTTTATTTCACTTTCTCAAAAAAAATGTTGGATGAAAATTCCGGAAAAATTACTACAAAAATATAACGTACCCGTTCCCAGATATACCAGTTATCCGCCTGCGAACCACTTTACGGAGGACTTCAACTCAGAAGACCAGGAAAGGCTTATCAGCGGATCGAACAGGCAGGAGCCTGAGCACATCGCCTTCTACATTCACATCCCTTTCTGCAGGAAGATATGCTATTATTGCGGCTGCAATGCCTGCAGGCTTGGCAAGGGGGATCTTTTAGAGCCGTACATGGAGGCTTTGAAGAAAGAGATAAAAAGAGTTTCAGGGTACCTCGACAAAAACAGGCATGTTTCGCAAATCCACTACGGTGGCGGAACACCGAATTCAATTCCTTCGAATTATATAAAGGAACTCAACGACCTGCTCTTCTCCCTTTTCCGGGTGAAAAGCAATGCTGAGATCGCCATCGAATGCCACCCGGCCTATCTTGATGAAGACTACATAAATGAATTGTCGGAAAGCGGCTTCAACAGGTACAGTTTAGGGATCCAGGACCTCAACGGTGAAGTGCTTAAAAACGTGAACAGGGAAGCCCCGGCAATCCCGGTGGATCAGCTAATAGAACTGATAAAAGGAACAGGAAAGAACGCATCGGTCAATCTCGATTTTATATACGGCCTTCCCGGGCAGACTGTTAAAAGCTTTTCAGAAACAATTGAAAAAGCCATTGAACTGAAGCCCGACAGGCTGGTTACCTTCTCATATGCTCACGTTCCCTGGCTCAAGAAGCACCAGCAGATCCTTGAGAAAAGAGGGTTGCCGGGAGCAGATGAAAAGATGGCCATATTCCTGGCTGCCTACAAAGCCCTTAAAGAGAGCGGCTACAAACCAATTGGCTTCGATCACTATGTACTTCCCGATGACGAGCTCTATCTTGCACTGAACAGCAACATGCTGCACCGTAACTTCCAGGGCTACTGCACCCGCAGTACCACCGGCCAGGTTTATGCCTTTGGCGCTTCTTCCATCAGCCAGCTCAGCGGGGGTTACATACAGAATGTCAAAGAAGCCGATGAATACATCGACAGGATCAATGATGGCAGGCTTGCAGGATTTAAGGGATTGATACTATCACAAGACCAGAAAGTTGTGAGGGAGGCTATTACCGACCTCATGTGCAACAAGCGCCTTAACTGGTCCGAAACAGCTTCAAGGGCGGGCATAAGCCCCGAAAGGCTCAAAAACACCCTGTCGGCAGATCACCGGCAACTGAATGAATTCCAATCTGATGGACTGGTATTATTTACGGATGAAGGGATCACCCTTACAGAAAAAGGCAGCCTCTTTATAAGGAACATTGCTGCTTCACTTGATCCCGCTTTTCACGCAAAAGAAAAAAAATATTCAAAATCGGTATGAAAATGCCTGAAAAACTAAATACAGATATCCTTATAATTGGAGCCGGACTGACCGGTCTGACCCTTGCATATTATCTGAAGAAAGCAGGAAAAAAAGTCGTTGTTGCAGAGCGTTCGGATAAGCCTGGCGGAGTGATCCGGACCTGCACTGAAAACGGATTCACTTTTGAAACCGGTCCGAATACCGGCATATTGTCGACTCCTGAAATTGTAGATCTATTCGAAGAACTGGCCCCTGGAGTGGTTCCGGAGATGCCGGGCAGCGCCTCCCGGTCGAGGTGGATATGGAAAAAAGGTAAATGGCATGCCCTGCCGTCAGGTATGGCATCAGCCGTTTCAACACCTTTGTTCACTGCTTCCGATAAATTGCGGATCCTTACCGAACCCTTCAGGAAACGGGGCGCCGACCCGGATGAAACAGTGGCAGGGCTGGTGAGGAGAAGACTGGGAGCAAGCTATCTGGATTATGCTGTGGATCCTTTCATATCGGGCATATACGCCGGCGACCCCGACCGCCTGATAACAAGGCATGCATTACCCAAGCTTTACAATCTTGAGCAGGACTATGGAAGCTTTATAAAGGGCGCTTTTAAGAAAAAGGTATCACAAAAGGATGACCGGGAAAAAAAGGTCACAAGGGAAGTTTTCTCAGTAAAAGGAGGGTTGCAAAAACTTACGGATGCAATGGCCGGCCGGCTGAACGGAGATGAGTTGCTGCTGAATTGCAGATCGGTCTCTGTAATGCCCGTAGAGGATGGTTTCACAACAAATATCAGCCTGTCATCGCCTGAAAAAAGTTTAAACATCCGTTCGTCAAAGGTCATTACCACCATCAGCAGCAACAACCTGCGCGAAGTAGTCGGCTTTCTGCCCTCAGACTATCTGAAAGCCATAACCGACCTGGATTATGCAAAGGTTGTGCAGGTAATCGCAGGTTATTCAAACTGGGACGGGATCCCGGTCAATGCTTTCGGGGGACTGATCCCGTCACGCGAGAAGAGGGATGCACTCGGTATCCTCTTTCCTTCATCAATTTTCGAGGGAAGGGCGCCGGAGAAGGGTGCGCTTCTTTCCGTTTTCCTTGGAGGGATCAAAAGACCGGATATGATCTTAAAGAGCGATGAGGAACTTAAGTCGGTGACCATAAAAGAGATCAAAGAAACGCTTGCCCCTGTAAATAGTGATCCTGACTTACTGAAAGTAAGTCGTTATCATTATGCCATCCCACAATATGAAAAGTCAACAGAAGTCCGTCTCGAGGCAATCCGGAAAGCAGAATCGGAATACCCCGGCCTGATACTTGCCGGAAACATTCGCGACGGGATAGGGATGGCCGACAGGGTGAAGCAGGCCAGGACAATTGCAGAACAAGTAATAAAATGAGAGAGAAAATAGCTGTCATACTGGTAAACGTAGGCACGCCGGACAGTTCCGGGAAGAAGGATGTCAGGAAATACCTGACGAAATTCCTGAATGACCCGAGGGTCATTGATATTCCATGGTTGCTGAGAAAAATACTGGTTAACCTTATCATTGTCCCTTTCAGGACAGGCAAATCTTCGGGCCTGTACCGGCGCCTCTGGACTGATGAGGGCTCCCCGCTGCTGGTTCATATGGAAAACCTGGTAGAAAAACTTGAAAGCAGGAAGGTAAAAGGTTATGAATTTTTCGGAGCGATGCGGTATGGCAATCCTTCGCTTGAAGATACGCTGAAGGGATTGAGAAAAGAAGATTTCACCGGGATAATAATCCTCCCGCTTTATCCTCAGTATGCATCCTCCACAACCGGCAGCGTTTTTGAGAAGGCGCTTGAAACGACCGGTAAATGGGAAACAATGCCGGATCTGCGGCTGATCAGCCAGTTCTATGAAGAAAAAGCCTTTATTAGGGCTTTTGCATCAAAAACAGGAAGATATGATCCTTCTTCGTACGACCATGTTTTGTTTTCATATCACGGCCTACCGCACAGGCAGATAAATAAAGTGCATCCCGAAAAAAACATGCAGACATGCAATTGCGAAAATGAAATGCCCGTGCACGGCCGGTACTGCTATAAAGCCACCTGCTATGAAACAACAAGACTTTTAGCAGGAGAGCTAGGCCTATCCGGCGATACCTATTCAGTTTCATTCCAGTCGAGGTTATCGAAGAACTGGCTGTCGCCTTTCACCGACGAAAGGATAGCTGAACTTGCCTCCCGGGGTGTCAGGAAGCTACTTGTAGTGGCGCCCTCGTTTGTGGCCGATTGCCTTGAAACCACAGTGGAGATCGGTGAATATTACGAGGAACTTTTCATCCGCCATGGAGGTGAAAAACTTACCCTTGTTGAAAGCCTGAACGACGATGATGAATGGGTTGAAGCTCTTTTATCGATAATCATGAATTCTGCCCCATAAAAGGGGAGATATTTTCAAAATGGTTAAATCCCAAAAACCTCCTACCTTTACGGTAAATGGAGAACAAGCCCCAATCCATACTTTACCAGCGCAACCTGCATATTATTTTCTCGATCACCCTTATTGCGGTGATGGGCGTTACCTCCATAACCCCGGTCTTTCCCCTTGTAAAAGATGTATTTGACATAAATGCCCGTCAGGTTGGCCTTCTCATTACCATGTTCACCCTGCCGGGGGTTCTTCTTTCGCCGGTGCTGGGGGTGCTGGCCGACCGGTACAGCAGGAAAAAGATACTGGTCCCTTCGTTGTTCCTTTTTGCCATAGCAGGGACACTCTGCGGTTTCACCCGTGATTTCGGGTGGCTTGTCTTTTTCCGGTTCCTGCAGGGCACCGGTGCGGCGGCTATAGGGGCCCTGAACCTTACCCTTATCGGGGATATCTATTCAGGCAAGGAACGGGCCACTGCGATGGGCTACAACGCCAGTGTGCTGAGCGTTGGCACAGCCCTGTATCCCGCAATAGGCGGCGGACTTGCAACCCTGGCATGGCATTATCCGTTCTTCCTTCCCATCCTGGCGCTGCCGGTAGGTTTGATCGTGATCTTCAGCCTGGATAATCCCGAACCGACAAACAACAGGTCGCTTAAGGACTATCTGAAAGTTGTAATATCTTCCTTCAGGAACAGGAATGTCATAGGGCTTTTCCTACTGAGCTTTCTGACTTTTGTCCTGCTCTACGGGTCTTTCGTCAGCTATTTCCCGCTTTTCCTCGACGAAAAATTCAGCGCCAAACCTTATGAAATAGGTCTTATCCTCTCATTTGCCTCGGTTGCTACCGCGATAGTCTCAACACAGCTTGGCAAACTTTCGTCGCTGTTCTCGTACCACAAGTTGCTGATAATGGTCAACGGTATCTACATCCTTTCGATGATCATCATCCCCTTCACCGACAACCAGTGGTGGATGCTGCTGCCTTCAGGTCTTTTCGGGATGGCGCAGGGGATCAATATACCTGCCGTTCAGAACCTGCTGGCAGGGAGTGCGCCGCTTGAATACCGTGCGGCTTTTCTTTCAGCCAACGGCACCATTTTGCGTTTAGGCCAGACCATGGGCCCGGTGGTCATAGGGGCTGTTTACACAGGGATAGGCATGGATGCCACATTCTATGCCGGAGCCCTGATAGCCTTGTTCATGGGGGTCATTGTGGCGTTGTTTTTATCCAAAGAGATAGGAAGAAGGTGATTGCACGATGTAGCCCCTATCCCCCGGAATAATTTGATTGCACGATGTAGGAGATTGCGCGATTGCGCGATATTCGAAGAGGGTTTGTTAACATCTAATTAACAAATGATTACAAAGTTTTCACATATTTTTGGCTCCCAAAACAACGTCTTACAATTTATTTTCAGGAAAAATTGAGTTCACTCTTATTCAATAAAATTCTTAACAAAAAAAGTCACCATGAAAAATCTATTCTACCTGGGGCCTGGCAATCTGCCTTTTGTTTGCCGCCTCGTTTGAAGTATTTGCCCAAACCCTGGAAAAAGAAAACACTTACAAGATCTCAGGAAAGTCAAAAAGAGGTGCCCTCGGGGATGTTTCGTATGATGCTGACAAGGGCACCTATACCCTGACCTATGTTACCAAGTCGAACGACAGAAAGGCAAAGTTCGAGAAAGTAAAGTCTAAATCGGATGAAGGTGAAAAATACCGCTACCTGGCACATGCCGAAGACGAAAATACCGGGAATGTGCTCATACTGGTAGTTGTGTTTCATACTGACCCAAATAAATAATAATAACAAAATTTATAATCAACTTTTAAAAAAACAATTCTTATGAAATCATTATCTAAATCTTTAATTTCAGTAGTTTTAGCCATATTTTTTTTAGGGATATCAAGTCCAGTTAATGCCCAAAAATCAATTCAAGACCTCGCTGAATTGAAAGACAATAAATGGAACAAATTAGTAAAAAGCTATAAAAATAATAGCACATGGATTGACCAACTGCAAGGACTGTTAAACGAAGACTTACTCAAAGAAGAAAACCTGCCTAATCCAAAAAAAATCGGGGTATTAACAATGCAAATTTGGGACAAGTCTATAACAACATCGAGTAAAATAGGTAATACTACCCTTTACACTAAGAACTACCTAACCCCATCTGGAAGTAATCTTGTTGCTGATAAATTTCTGAATGAAATGTTACCCGTTTTTAGCCAGGAATTTCAAAAACAAAGCATTTTATTAATTGAGCCAACAGATTACCTTAGCGATGAGGATAAAACCAAAATTTACAAAGAGGGTGTTAGTCAAGTTGAAATGAGCGGCCTCTCAAAGGCACTAAGGAATAGTTTTACTAGAATGCTAACAGGCGATGTATCAGGACAAGGCTCACTCTCTGCAACTGGTTATGAATTTTATCCTTTGAGCGCTAGTATTGTTGCCACCGACTTTAAGGCACCAGCTTCAATCGGGCTGATAGCAGAGAAATTAGAACTGGATGCAGTACTTATCATAACCGTTAATGTAAGCTTGGTTAAAAATGGAAAAAGCATGGTACTACATGGCATTGAAACAGCGATTGTTGGTCCAATTAATGACGATTCATCTAAAGAATACAGTGGTAGAATTGGTGCAGGAATGATGAATAAATATCGCGATGGATTGACTTTTAGTTCTGTTTATTTCGAACTTGACGAACCCTTTCAAGTAGCTTCTTTAGATAAGAAAAGTGGAGCAATAACCGAATGGTATTTGGATGGGTTAGATACCGTAACTGTTCGAATGGTGGACGATTTAATTACTGGAATGCAGAAATTTATTGCATTAGATAAATCCAAGAAGTAAGGTGTAAAAAAGTACGAAAACACATCATTGGCTATACGTAATGGGGCAAAAGTGCTAAAATGAAAGTAATTACATTAAATAAACTAACTGCTAAACGGAAAGTGAAGTGCCTTGAAATCCCGCACTACGCGTAGCCGAGACCGGTGGAAGGGACAATATCGGAAAAGGCGCCGATCCATACCGCCAATACTAGGAGATAAAGGTACTGAAATATGATCCCGAGGTAAACTTGCTGGGAGAGACATCATTCAGCTTTGAATACCCTATGAATGTAGCTTTTTCGAGATTTATTGCAAACGATGAAGGCGGTGTGGCCGGTATGAGCTTTGTTTTTGCTCCCATGGGCGGGCCGGGCATGGGAAAGGTCGAAAACCCGAACACGAATGAATATGCCTACGTGAGGGTAAACGACCAGCCTGAAGTAGTCGACAACATCAGTTTTGATTCCTATTCCTCATACTGGCAGATCAACGAGATGGTTGTTGACGAGGCCAGTGATGATGTCTGTCTTTTCGGCCCTTCAGCGCCTGACAAGGACAAATTCTTTAACACCATGCGAAATGTGTCGAAGTTCAAGGCTGTGCAACTCATGAAGATATCCAACGGGGATATCGCCTACTTTACTGAAACCGACCTGGAAGAATTTGAATCGAAGCTTAAAAAACCTTCTGATCAAAAGAAAGCGCCCTCCTATGAAGGAAAGAAATTCCAGTTTGCCAATTACAAGATCGCCTCGAACGGCGACTTTATCGTGAGCGGTCAGAATTTCAAACCGAGTGATCACGGACCCCAGTTCCAGGATATTATCGGTTTCCACTTCGATGATAAAGGGGTGTTGAAAGCTCAATACAGTATCGACACCGAAGAATCGAACAAAGATTCAAAAGCTCACGGCACAGAGCAGGTGTTCATTGAAGGTTCGAATGGTGAAAAAATGTTCTGGTTCAAGCAGGAGATAGTCGGGGTTTCCTACGCCCGCGGAAAAATGCTGGCTTACCCGAGCGCAGGGCATATCATCCTGGCCGACGGTAATATCAGCAACTTCACTTCCTTTGGCGGTGACGAAGGATATTACCCGGATCCGCTCTATCCATTCCTCGAAACTGATAAAGGAAACACAATTGTTTTCTTCGGCTCCGACAAAAAAGGCAAAGAGATCTGGTTTGCACGGGTGGCACTGGACTGATTGATTGCACGATGTAGGAGATTGCAAGATTGAAAGATATTAGAAGTAATTCGTGCAATCTCCTGCGTCGTGCAATCGTGCAATCGCTCAATCCTATTATTTCTTATCTTTAAAAAATGTTAGGATCATAAACATGCCACCACATGAAAGAAAGCACGCTCCACCTGTCTTCAGCCCCCGATTACAATGTAATGCCCGATACCGGGAAGAATATCCTGGAGAACTTCATTGCTGAGTTCACAAAAAACAAAAATGAGCCTTTTGCCTGGGACGCCACCTCGGGGTCCAGCACCAGGAAAAGTTTTTTTCTCAAGGCTGCAGTGGTTTCACGATTGATCAAGGCAAGGGTGAAGGGGAGATATGTTGGCATTATGCTGCCCGCCTTGCAATCCACAACCCTGCTGATCATCGCTTCTTACATGGCGGGAAAAGTGCC
Organism: uncultured Bacteroidales bacterium; assembly: GCA_964644135.1. Taxonomy (GTDB): domain Bacteria; phylum Bacteroidota; class Bacteroidia; order Bacteroidales; family JAGOPY01; genus CAZMOK01. Next base: position 12,058 of record CAZXWD010000013.1, read on the forward strand.
GGTGATGCTGAACTGGACGGTAGGTCCTGCCATACTCAAATCGTGTTGCAGTATAACAGGCCTGGATCTGGTCATCACTGCCGGGGTCTTTTATGATAAAGTGAAAGACCAGATACCGGAGGAGGTAGCCGATCGTCTTATTTTTCTTGACAAGGAGGTAAAGAACATCAGCCTTCCAATGAAACTGAAGGGACTGGCAATGGCAAAATCCCCTTCACTCTTCATCAATACAAAGATCGATGAAACTGCAGTGGTACTGTTTACTTCCGGCAGCGAAACGGTTCCGAAAGCAGTCCCGCTGACTCATAAAAATGTAGTTAGCAATCTTGCCTTTGCGCTGAAGAATTTCGACATCCGCGTAAACAGTATTTTCCTGAGCTTTCTTCCCCCATTCCACAGTTTTGGCTTTACGGTATTGTCGGTGCTTCCCCTGATCACTGCCGTTAAAGTTGCCTATACCCCCAATCCAACTAATATCAACGAAGTAGTGGATGTCCTGAAGCATACAAGAGCCAACAATCTCATCGTCACCCCTACCCTTCTGAAGATGATCATGGAGCGTGCCTCGGGAGAGGATATGGAATCTGTTGAACTGGTAATCTCAGGCGCTGAAAGCCTTCACCGCGACACCTTCGAAAGGTTCAGGGAAATTACAAATAAAATGTCGGTGATAGTTGAAGGATATGGCATAACCGAATGCAGCCCGATCGTGAGCCTAACCCCAAAAGACCGGCCCAAATTGCATAGCGTAGGAAAGATCATCGAAGGACTGGATGGAAAGATCATCGATCTGGACGATGAAAGGCCTCTCCCCTGGGGCAAAGAGGGAATGATCGTAGTGCACGGCGATAGCGTTTTTAACGGTTACCTGGATGAAGGCATTGAAGATCCCTTTTTGGATATTGACGGTAAGAAATACTACCGGACCGGCGACCTGGGATATTTTGATGAAGAGGGATATTTGTTCATCACGGGAAGGCTGAAGCGTTTTGTCAAGATCGGGGGTGAAATGGTCAGCATGCCCTACCTGGAGCGGGCCTTAAATGAAAAATACGGGGAAAGCAGCCAACAGGTCCTTGCCGTTGAAGGCAGTGATAAGATGAAAGAAACCAGGGTAACCCTTTTCACCACTAAAGACCTTGAGCTTTCGGAAGTGAATAAATACCTGAGGGAACAAGGCGTAGGTTCCATTGCCCGTATCCGCGATATCAAAAAAATAGAAGAGATACCCCTGCTGGGAAACGGCAAGATCAACTACCGGGCGCTAAAGGCGGTGGTTGAAGAAGGGGCATGAGGATTGCACGATTGAGCGATTGCACGATATTAGATGTAAAGAGCGGAAATAAAGGAGTTTTTTAGGGTCGCCATTGGTATGTTTTTTTATTTTTACAGGATCGACTTTTGTCAAGCGAAACTATGACGCCCTCATAAAACTGTAAACATAACATCTGAATATTTTTCAAAAAAAACTTCATATGAGTATTTTCAGTATAACATTTAGAGCAACATTCATTTTAATTGCTCTGTTCCTGCTTGCCTCCTGCGGGGAAAAGAAAGCCCCCGCCCCTGCACCCCCTGAGGTGAAGGTGGTTAATGTGATGCAACAGGATGTCCCTATCTATAAAGAATTTGTAGGCCAGATATATGGTATCTACGACATCCCCATACGGGCCAGGGTGGAAGGCTGGGTCGAGAAGATCAGCTTTGAAGAAGGACGACGGGTCAAAAAAGGACAGCTTCTTTACAATATAGATCCTCAGCCTTTCCAGACAAGAGTAGCTGAAGCCATGAGTGTACTGGCCGCAGCCCGCACCGACCTGGTGAACACCGAAGGTGAATTCAACAGGTACAAATCCCTGGTGAAAAAGAATGCGGTAAGCCAGAGTGATTACGATGCTGCCAAAGCCAATTATGAGGCTGCCCAGGCATCCGTTGAAGCAGCGGAAGCAAACCTGAAGTCGGCACAGATCAACCTCAGTTATACCTCTATCAAGTCTCCTATCAGCGGTATCATAGGAAAAACCCAGGCAAGGGTAGGTGAATTTGTTGGTAGGGAGCCTAACCCGGTTATCCTGAACACTGTTTCTAAAACAGACACCATGAGGGTTGAATTCTTCCTCACAGAAGGAGACTATTTAACCTTGACACGCTATATCATTTCGGAAGGAAGGGATCTCAGACAAGTAAACAGAAACAATGCGGAAAATCCAAACCTCGAACTGATCCTGGCCGACGGTTCCACATTCGAATACAAGGGATGGCTTGCTTTCGTCGACCGGCAGATAAACCCGGCAACCGGATCGGTGTTATTGCAGGCATTGTTCCCCAATCCGGAGTTCCTTCTCAGGCCCGGCCAGTTTGCCAGGGTCAATGCGGTAATTGAGGTGGCCGAAGGCGCCCTGCTTGTGCCTCAGCGATGTGTAATGGAATTACAGGGCAGATATAATGTATATAAACTGAATGATGACAGTACCCTGGCCTTTCAGCCTGTTAAGGCAGGCCCCAGAATTGGCGATACCTGGATCATTACTGAAGGCCTGGAGGTAAGTGATAAAATTGTAATAGAAGGCCTTCAGTTCGTGAAAAGCGACATGACCGTCAACCCGGTTGAAGTAGAATTCGAATCGAAGTCTGACCTGATCAAATCCAATTAAGCTATGGGAAACTTTTTTGTAAAAAGGCCCATAGTGGCCATGGTAATAGCCATTATAATGGTGATCGTCGGTACCATCTCCCTCATAAGCCTCCCGATGGAGCAGTACCCGAACATTACCCCTCCGGTTGTTGAAGTTTCCGGAACCTATGTTGGCGCAAATGCAACCAGTGTAGAACAATCGGTTGCCACCCCCATCGAACAGGAAATGAACGGGGTGGAGAACATGATCTACATGAAGTCGATCAATTCAAACGACGGGACCATGCGGCTTCAGGTCTCCTTTGAAGTAGGTTCCGATCCCGACATGTCTACCGTCTTTGCCCAGAACAGGGTATCGGCTGCCACGGCCAAACTACCCCAGGAAGTTACCCGCAACGGTGTAACAACCAAAAAGACGCTGCCGAACATCGTTCTGCTTGTAACCCTTACCTCCGACGGCAGGTATGACCAGGATTTTCTGGGCAATTATGCCCTGATCAATATAAAGGATATGCTGGCGCGTATCAAGGGCATTGGGAACGTCAATGTTCTAGGGGCATCCGACTACTCAATGCGTATCTGGATCCGCCCCGACAGGCTGGCACAACTGGGCATCAGTGTAACTGATATAAAGAATGCCATCAATCAGCAGAGTGTGATCGTTCCGGGCGGTAAGTTTGGTGCAGAGCCTGCACCCCCCGGGACCGAGTTCACCTATACCGTAAGGCTTCCCGACCGACTGGCCACCGAAGAACAGTTTGGCAATATCATCCTTCGCTCCAATCCTGACGGATCGCAGGTACGGATCAGGGATGTGGCCCGTGTGGAACTGGGGGTTGAAAGATACATGGCCTTTACCAGGCTGGATGAACAACCCTGTTCTGTCATTGCCCTTTACCAGACGCCAGGGTCAAATGCTGTTGAGCTGTCGGAGCAGATAGTTGCCGCAATGGAAGAACTGAAAGAGGAATTTCCGGAGGGAGTCAGCTATACAGTTTCATTGGATGCCACAAAGCCCATCACAGCAGGTATCAATGAGATCATAATCACCCTCTTCATTGCGCTTGTACTGGTGATCCTTGTGGTTTTCATCTTTATCCAGGACTGGCGGGCCACATTAATACCTACCATCGCTATACCGGTATCACTTGTCGGTGCTTTCATGCTTTTCCCTCTGCTGGGTTTTACGGTGAATACACTTTCACTGCTGGGCCTGGTGCTAGCCATAGGGATTGTGGTAGATGATGCCATCGTGGTGGTGGAAGCAGTCCAGGTTAAGATCCAGGAAGGGCTGAGTCCAAAAGAAGCTACAATAGCTGCAATGAAGGAGGTGACAGCTCCGGTAATTGCAACCACGCTTGTCCTGGTGGCCGTGTTCATACCTGTGGCCAGTATGGGCGGTATTACAGGCAGGCTTTACCAGCAGTTCGCCATCACAATTGCCGTTTCGGTGGTGTTCTCTTCCGTCAATGCCCTGACCCTGAGCCCAGCCCTCAGTTCGTTGCTATTGAGGAAAAGAAAAGAAATGAGAGGCCCTCTCGGTGCATTTTTCAGAAGCTTTAACAGAGGGTTTGACAAGTCATCGGCCGGATACCTCAGCTTTACCCGGGTAGTAACCAGGAAGATCAAAAGGAGTGTAATATTCATACTGATACTTACAGCAAGTATCCTGGTTATTTCCAGGTTCATTCCCGGTGGGTTTATTCCTGAAGAAGACATGAGTTATTTCATGGTGAACGTACAGTTGCCGGATGCTGCTTCCATGCAGCGTACCGACAAAATAGTGAGCCAGGTGGAAGAAGTCCTTGCAGGGCACGAGGATGTGATTGATCATGTGACCGCGGTTACAGGGTTCAGCCTTCTTTCCAACGCCATGACCCCCAATTCCGGCTTTATTTTCGTGAGTGCGAAAGAATGGGGTGAAAGGGAAATGACAGTTAATGAATTCGTGCAACAGCTCAATCGTGAATTCTATCAAAAGATCAAAGGGGCGCAGGTATTTGCCTTTGGTCCACCTGCCATTCCCGGCCTGGGAAATGGTTCAGGTTTTACATTTATGCTCCAGGATAAGAGCGGCAGGACCCCAGATTACCTCGCAGCACAGGCACAGGAATTCATTGCACAGGCAAGTGAAAGGCCTGAGATAGGATCCGTATTCACAACATACAAGGCCAGCGTTCCGCAAAAATACCTCGACATAAATAAAGACCTTGCCCTTAAGGCAGGGGTCAACCTGAATGAATTGTACACAACAATAGCCGCGTTCCTTGGCGGTTCCTATGTAAACGATTTCAACAGGTTCGGCAGGCTTTACAGGACCTACATCCAGGCAGAGCCCGAATACAGGGTGGAGGCGGACGACCTTAACCTGTTCTATATCAAAAACAGGAATGGGGAAAATGTTCCCCTTTCTGCCCTAGTGGATGTAAAAAACGTTCAGGGCCCTGATTATACCATCAGGTACAACTTGTTCAGGGCGGCAGAGATCACGGGCCAGCCGGCCGAAGGTTATTCCTCTGCACAGGCTATGGAGGCCATTGAGGAGGTGGCCCGGGAACATTTGCCGGCCGATATGGGATATGAATGGAGCAATATGTCGTACCAGGAGAAAAAGGCCGGCGGATCAGGCAACATAGTCTTCGTTTTTGCCCTCATATTTGTATTCCTTATCCTGGCAGCACAGTACGAGAGCTGGTCGTTGCCCTTCAGCATACTGCTGGGGACACCGTTCGCTGTTTTCGGCGCCATGCTTTTCATCTTGTTTTTCCGGCTTTTCAGCGAAAGCTACGAAAACAACGTCTTTATGCAGATCTCCCTTGTGATGCTCATTGCCATGGCAGCCAAGAATGCGATCCTTATCGTAGAGTTTGCCAACCTGAGGTTCTCCGAAGGTAACAGCCTTTTAGATGCAGCCATGCAGGCAGCGAAAGAGAGGTTCAGGCCTATCCTGATGACCGCTTTTTCATTCATCCTGGGTGTGCTTCCGCTTGTAGTTGCCTCAGGCGCCGGCGCCGAGGCAAGGAAGGTCATGGGGGTCGCATTGCTCGGAGGCATGGTCATAGCCACAGCCCTTGGGGTGTTCATGTACCCGATGCTCTATGTATTGATAGGAAAACTGGCAGGATACGAGAAGAAAAGAGCCGGTAAGGAAAATAGTGCTGTCACTGAAAATAATGGATCATGATGAGAAAATCGATTTACATACTGTCCGTTTTGCTTGTCCTTATTAGTGGCGGATGCGCTGTGGGCCCCGATTTTACAAAACCTGAAGTTTATCCGGAAGATCAGTTCAGGTTCGACCCGATAGGGCAGGATTCGACAGAGATCCTTGCCTGGTGGGAACTATTTGATGATCCCGAGCTGGATACCATGGTGGTAAGAGCCCTCAGGAACAATAAGGATGTAAGGATAGCTGCAGCAAGAGTTGCCCAGGCCTGGGCAGCAGTGGGGTTTTACCGTGCCGATATGTACCCTAAGGTGGATGTCTCAGCCGGGGCCATGCGAGGCAATTTCTCCGGCGCTCAGATACCCTTGCAGAACAACTTCTTCGGGGTTGCACAACTGGCGTGGGAGCTTGATTTCTGGGGAAAATACAGACGGGCAACAGAAGCGGCCAGGGCAGAGATGCTGGCTTCGGAATACGGGATGAGGTCGGTGCAAATGAGCCTTATCAGCGCCGTAACCATCAACTATTTCCAGTTGCTCGATTTCAGGAAAAGGCTTGAAATCTCTGAAAACACGTTGGAAGCCAGGGACAGCTCACTGAATATAATAAGGGAACGGTTCTATGAAGGCATCATTCCGGAACTTGATGTGAACCAGGCTGAAATACAAAGAGCTGTTGCTGCCGCAGCAGTTCCTTTTTACAAAAGACAAATTGCTTTCGCTGAAAATGCCCTCAGCATCCTTCTCGGTGAAAACCCCCGCCCAATTATCACCGAAAAGCAACTCACGGATTATGAACCGCTCCAGGAAATCCCTCCCGGGCTTCCCTCGCTCCTCCTTGAGCGCAGGCCCGACATCATGGAGGCAGAAAAACTTTACAAAGCACAGAATGCCCGCATAGGTGTAGCTGTTGCCATGCGTTTCCCGACAATAAGCCTTACCGGCGCCCTGGGCGCTGCCAGCAGCAGCCTGGTAAGCCTCAATACGGGGGCGCTAGCGTGGTCGGTAAGCGGAAGCCTCCTGGGACCTATATTCAACTTCAACAAGAACAAGCGCCGGGTTGACATTGAACGTTTTAAAGCAGAAGAATACCTCTTGCAATATGAAAATACGGTTTTGAACTCCTTCCGCGAGGTGGAAGATGCACTCGTTGAAATATCCACTTTGAAGGAGGAGCTGGCAGCCCGGGAACAGCAGGTCATGGCTGCCACAAATGCCGAGGAATTGTCGCAGTTGAGGTACGACAGGGGTATTACCAGCTACCTGGAAGTGCTGGAGACACAACGATCATCATTCGATGCGCAGATAGCTTACTCCCAGGTATACCAGGAACTGCTGAGCTCTTACATCAATTTCTACAGGACCCTTGGCGGCGGGTGGATATCCCCGGAAGAAAAAGAAGCCGCAGAGCAGGGCGAAGAAGAGTAGAGGATTGCGCGATGTAG
>CAZXWD010000013.1:19402-28506 GCA_964644135.1 uncultured Bacteroidales bacterium
CAATCAAAACAAACCTCCCCTATTGCTTGTTAGTCTTTCTAAAACTTATTAATTGAAAAAAGATTATGGAAAAGTGGACGAAAGAAAATATGCCCGATCTTGAGGGTAAGACCATTATCGTGACGGGTGGCAACAGCGGACTGGGCTTCGAATCTGTAAGGGCGTTTGCAGAAAAAGGCGCAGAAGTGGTAATGACCAGCCGCTCGATCGAAAAAGGCGAAGAAGCAAAAGCTGAGATCGGTGATGTCAGAGGTAAAATAACTGTAATGGAACTCGATCTCGCCGATTTTTCCTCGATAAAGAAGTTTGCAAAAGATTTTAAAAAGGAGTATTCCAGGCTTGATGTACTGTTAAACAATGCCGGTATCATGCTCGCCCCTTATTTCAAGACGAAAGACGGACTTGAGGCACAGAACGGCATCAATCATTTCGGGCATTTCCTCCTCACTGCTCTTCTGACAGATATGCTGAAAAAGACCCCCGGCTCGAGGATAGTCAATGTGAGCAGCAATGCCCATAAATATGGTGAAATGGACTTTGACAACCTGCTTTTTGAAGATGGAAAGGGTTATTCCTCAATGAAGTCGTACGCACGGTCAAAACTGGCCAATCTTTTGTTTACCTACGAGCTCCAGAGGAAATTATCCGGGAGCAGGACAGGGACAATAGCCCTGGCAGCCCATCCCGGTGCCTCTGCCACCAACCTCATAAAATACATAGAAGACAAATGGTGGTTCAAGCTCTTTAGCTGGATGTTGGGCATGCTCGCCCAGAGTGCTGAAATGGGAGCGCTTCCGCAGATAAGGGCCTCTGTAGACCCCGATGCCAAAGGCGGACAGTATTACGGCCCGCACAAGAGCCGGAAAGGATATCCTGTACTTGTTGAATCGAATGAACGCTCCCATAACAAGGAAGACGCCAGGAAACTCTGGAAGGTATCAGAGGAGCTGACAGGTGTTGAGTTCACTGTCTGAATTATTTCTCCTGCAGGGCATGTTCGGGGATCTCTCCGGTAAGGCTCCTGAAGAAATCAACGATCTTGTCCGTATCATCATCCGGAAGCTCCCTGCCGAGCTGTGTGTAGGCCATAATGTCAATGGCTTCGTGGAGGCTCTCCACGCTGCCGTCGTGAAAATAAGGCGCTGTTTTCTCAACATTCCGTAATGACGGCGACTTGAAGATGTTTTCATCAGCCTTACTGCCGGTGACTTCAGCTTTTCCTTTATCTTTCAACTCTGAGCCGGTAAATTCCCAGTAAGGCCCGTGCACAAGGCCGAACCGCTGCATGATGTTCCCGCCGAGTCCGGGACCTGTATGGCAGGCTATGCAACCGCTCTCAATAAAGAGTGCAAGGCCTTCTTTCTGATTTTCGGTCAACTCATTTACAGCCCCTTCAAGGAACCGGTCGAAATTGGCCGGTGTCCCCAGTGTTTCCTCGAAGGCGGCAATGGCATGGGCAAAATTATCGAAAGTTACCGGCTGTTCATCTTCAGGGAAGGCAGCCGAAAAAAGTTTCTGGTATTCTTCATCAGCCCTGAGTATGCTTTCAACTTCTTCGGGTCCCTTAAGGCCCATTTCGATGGGATTCAGCACGGGACCTTTGGCCTGGTCGGCCAGGTCGGGTGAGCGGCCGTCCCAGAACTGGGTTGTGTGAAAATAAGCATTGAGTGTGGTGGGGCTGTTCCTTGTGCCGGGTGTGCCGTCATGACCGGGTGAAACCGGCAGGTTGTCCACCCCGTAATTATCAATGGGATGACAGGTATTGCAGCTCATCTCCCCGCTTGCCGAAAGGCTCGTTTCGTAATAAAGTTTTTTACCAAGCCTTGCCTCAGGGGTGTTGGGATCGGCCGGCTCGGGTAATTGATCGAAATAAAGATTGGCTTTCTCTATCAAAAGGCTATCGGCAGCGGTCAGGCCTTTGTCATCTCTTTCCCGTTTCTCAACAGACGGTCCGCAACCCTGCAACACCAACGAAACAACGATAGCCAACAGAAATACACTTTTTGGATTCATAAGGGATTAATCTGGTTTTACCGGCAAAAATATGGCTTATCTTTTAAACAATGCGCTTACTGAGTGTGTTTTATAGCCATTGGTGAAGCAGTCTTAAGGAAATTCCATCCATCAAGGGCATAGCCGGTATCCGGGATCGGTGAAAGAAAAGGAAGTGACAACAGGATTAAAAGATCAGAGCTTTCATTGGTTTTGGATTGATACATCTAAAGTTACTGAAAGTTTAAACAGAATTCAATTTTTCTGTCGCCCTATCAGGTTCAGTCAGAAATTTCTGAGAGATCTTTTACCGGTTTATCATCACCTGTGGTGAATTATTATTCAGGCAAGTTTGTCCGGTCAGCGGGTATGATATAATCTTTTTAAGAAAGATTTGTAAAGTTTAATTATTTGCCGGTGGCCGGTCGAACAGGCAGCAGCCCGGAAGTTCATCATAAACATCATCAGGGGCCCTCCGGTTTTCAGTATCGTGACCAACGGCTGCTATTGCTTCTTCCACTTCTATGACTTTAACTTCAGAAGGGTCGTATTCCAGGTGAAGCATTTTTGTATCCATATCCCAAACGGCCGAAACTACTCCTTCCAGATTGTTTGCCGCTTCCTCGATCCGGTCCTTGCACATCACGCAATTTCCATAAACTTTAACCATGGCATGTCCCATAACAGGTGTGGCATCCGTTTTTCCGTCCTCCTTAGAAGTTTCCATATCCATCCCGGAATGGTCGTGTCCCGTGCCTGACCGACCGCCTTTTGGATTCATCATACTGGGTTTTCCTTCGAGCTGGGCGGCTGCATCGATCTTGAACACCCCGTTCGTGGCAATAATTTCACCCTCCTCCAATCCATCGGCTATAACATATTTTTCGCCGGCTTCCGGGCCAAGGGTAATCTCCCTGTATTCAAAAGCATTTAGTTCTCTTTCTGGATTTTTTACATATACAACTGATCTCTTTCCGGTCCATAATACAGCCGACTTAGGGATGAGGATCTGATCATTCCTTTCGGCAAAAGTTGAGTGTATTCTGCCCCTTGCAAACATTTCCGGCTTTAGTTCCAGGTCCGGATTCAAAACCTCGACCCTCACCTTCACCGACCTGGTTTCAGGATTAATGTAAGGATCTATATATTTCACCCTGGCTTCATATGTTTTCCCGGGTAATGACTGAACCGTGAACCGGACCTTATCCCCGGTACTTATCCATGGCAGGTCCGACTCATATGCATCAAACATCACCCATACCTTTGTAAGATCGGTAATACGAAAGAGTTCATCACCTGCCCTGACGTAACCACCATGTTCTACATAACGTTTCATTACCGTTCCACTAATAGGGGAAAGGACATCAAAATATTTAATGGGCGCCCCTTTTTCTTCTATCATCGCTATTTGATCTTCAGTCAGGTCCCATAAGCTGAGCTTCGCCCTGGCAGCATTATAAATTGAGAGCCGGTGTTCTTTTAATTTTGCCGCTTCCAGAAGTTCCTGCTGTGCTGTCAATAACTCAGGTGAATAAATTGTAGCAAGCTTTTCTCCTTTGTTTACCTGCTGTCCTGTAAAATTCACAAATAGTTTTTCAATCCTTCCCGAGAACCGGGCAGTGAATTCCGCAATATTTCGCTCATCGGTTGCAACTTTGCCCTGAAGGAAAATTGTTTTCTCCGGTGTACCTCTCTGCACTTTTGTTGTCTGCACCTCTGCAAGTTTGGCTGCGGCCTCAGATAGCACAATTTCGTCAGGGTCTGCTTCATTGTCACTATCGCCCATGCTGGAAAGAGGGACCAGGTCCATTCCACAGATAGGACAATCACCCGGTTCATCCTGTTTTATCTGAGGGTGCATCGAGCACGTCCAGGTTGCCGGGGCTTCCTCCTGGTGTTCATGGCCGTCATGGCTGATAACTGATCCGGCAATGCCCTCATCTCCGCCACTGTCATCAAAGATCAGCCAGCCCAGTACAAATCCTGTTATAAGTACTCCAAGAACTAATTTGTAGTTTGCTTTTATATTGTTCAATAGTTTTTTCATCTTTCCAAGTTTTACTTACCCATTAAATAATTAAGGAATGAAATGGCAGCCTGTTTGTCGGCTTTAGCTTTTTCAAATTCAAGGTTATACTTCAGTACTTTTCTTTCCATCCGCAGTATCTCCTCAAAGCTTTCTTTCCCTGAAGCATATTCTGTTTCAAGCAGGTCCAATGATTTTTTTGACAGATCGAGCTGGTCCTGGTTCAGGCTGATCCGTCGCACGGCATCAAGGTAGTCTTTCCACGCCTTGTCGAAAAGAATTTCGAGAGAGTTCGATTTTTCCTCTGATCTGTACTCATTGGCTGTTTCAAGATATGCCACCTCATTCACCATTGCTTTATATTTATTTCGATAAAGAGGGATCGTCAATCCGACAACCGGGAAAACGAATGCATCCTTACCTGTAAGGTTGTTTTCTCCGGCTCCTGTAACTATATAATCGAGTCCGAGCCTGATCTGCGGATAGCCAGATAATCTCGCTGCTTCTTCTCTGTGGTTCAGCGCAACCTGCCGGAATTCGAGTTCCAGTAACTGGTGATTGCCATTCTTGACAGAGTCCAGTGCAGCTTGTCTGGTTAAATGAAAATCTGTTGTCCAAAGGTTTTCAGGAACTGTAATATCAAGATCTTCTTCAGTATTCAGGAGGTTCCGGAACTTGTTCTGAAGGACCCATTTGTTATCACGCAGCAAGGCGAGCTGGTTCTCAAGATCGTTTATTTCCATTCTCAGCCTGTAATGATCGACCATTGAAACCGAGCCCGCTTCGACCCGGGAAATGACCAGTTTATTTATAATCCTGAGCAGGTTAATATTTTCCCTGATAATACTGATTGATTTTTCGTTAAAGTAAAAGTTATAATAGAGTCCCTTAACCTCATTGAAGAGCCTGGACTTTTCTTCTTCGAATATCTCGTATTTTGCCTTGGCTGCCTGTATTGCAGAATTTTCCCGTGCACCCAGTGTGCCGAACCAGGGAAACAACTGTGAGGCTGACACCCTTAACCGTTGCGGGCCCACCCTTGTTTCGACCGGATTTATAAAATATGCAAAAGCAACCTGTGGGTCGGGGAGAGATTTTACCTGTGGGGCCACTTCGAGCGCAGCCATATACTCATTGAATTTAGCCTTAAGCCCCGGATTGTTCTCTGCAGCAACCTTCAGATATCCATTTAGCTCATCCTGCGATAATGCTGCTGAAGAAAACAATGAAAAAAACAATATGGTCAATATTTTCAATTTCTGCATACTTTTCACGAATTATTTTCCCTGTTAAGTTTCTTGATTTTCTTCTCGTATATCAAACTGTAGAGAACTGGTACCATGAACATAGTCAACACCTCTAAAAGCATACCGCCAAAAAGTGGAATTGCCATGGGAACCATTATATCCGACCCTTTACCCGTAGAAGTAAGTACGGGCAATAAGGCAAGGAGTGTTGTTGCTGTGGTCATCATGGCAGGCCTTACGCGTTTAGATCCTGCTTCCATTATCACATTCCTCAATTCCTTCACATTTTGTGGTTTGTACTTATCCATTAATTGCTTAATATACGTGGTTATAAGCACCCCATCATCAGTTGCTATTCCAAAAAGAGCTATAAAACCAACCCATACAGCAACACTGAGGTTTATTGTGCCAATCTGGAACAGTTCCCTCAGTGATATCCCTGCAAGAGTACCATCCATGAACCAGGGTTGTCCGTATAGCCAAAGCAAGATAAAACCTCCGGAAAAGGCAACCAGAACACTTGTGAAGATCAATGAAGTAGAGATCACTGACCTGAACTGGAAAAACAGGATAAGAAATATAATGATCAATGATACCGGGATAACCAGTGCGAGTCTTTTGGTTGCTCTTTCCTGGTTTTCATAATTGCCTGTAAACACATAGCTCACTCCTGCCGGCAGTACCATCTGACCTGAATCTATAAGGTCTTCAAGGTGCCTTTTTGCGTTTTCCACTACTCCCACCTCAGCATAACCCTCCTCTTTATCAAAGATCACATACGACACCAGGAAAGTATTTTCACTTTTGATCATTTGAGGCCCCCGGGTATAGTTTATACTGGCTATTTCACTCAACGGAACCTGTACACCTGAGGATGTGGGAATAAGCAATCTGCTCAGGTCACCCGGATTATCCCTGAATTCACGGGCGTACCTTATCCTGACCGGGAAACGCTCACGACCCTCCACCGTAGTTGTAAGTTCCATGCCACCAACAGCACCACCCAGCACAGCCTGGAATTCTTTTACAGAAAGACCGTATCGTGCAGCTGCATCACGATCTATTTCGATCTCCAGGTAAGGTTTGCCTACTACCCTGTCGGCAAAAACAGACATTGGAGCCACTCCTTCCACCTCTTTAAGACGATTTTCCAGATCCAGTCCTACCTCCTCAATGGTCCTGAGGTCCGGACCGAATACTTTGATACCCATAGGGGCCCGCATGCCTGTCTGAAGCATGACCAGCCTGGTTGATATTGGCTGTAGCTTAGGTGCAGAGGTAAGACCGGGAATGGTTGCCTGTTTCACAATTTCATCCCATATATCATCGGCCGAATGTATCTCATCCCGCCATTGCCGGAAATATTTCCCATCCTTGTCAACTATAAGTTCATCCTTGTTTATCTTCCTGAACTCTTCTTTTCCGGGATTATATGTTGAACTGTCCTTTAAAATAAAAGCGCCTTCGCTATCGGTCCTGAACCGCATTCTGTGGCCGTCTTCATCGAGGATGTATTCAGGCTTGTAATTGATCACATTTTCATACATTGAAACAGGTGCCGGGTCGAGGGCTGAATTAACACGGCCCCATTTACCCACGACCATTTCAACTTCGGGTATAGAATTGACCCTTCTGTCGAGGATCCTTATGACTTCCAGGTTCTCTTGTATGCCCGAATGGGGCATAGTTGTTGGCATCAGCAAAAATGAACCCTCGTCGAGCGAGGGCATGAACTCCTTGCCCAATCCCGGAAATGACTGTTCAAGCGATGCATAAACCCTTGTGTTTTTAATTGTATCAGGGAAAAAGCCAAAAATCCTGTCAATTCCCTGCCACACAGTAAAACCAAAAAGTACTGTCAAAATTGGTATTGCAAGGAATAAAGACTTGTTTGTTAGAGCCCATCTCAACATGTAAGGATAAAGAAATACCACAGATGAGAGTACAAGCAGGATAACCGCCGCAATGGCAAACACAAAAAGGAAATTTGCAAAGAAGCTGTTCTGGGCTCCCAGGGGCATCCAGATCTTCGACAGGTAAAAAATCACCACAATAGCTGCAATAGCAATGTTGATAAAATTGACCCATTTTTTTTGCTCCCGGGGCCACATATCCTTAAAAAAGTTGTTCAACCCAAATGCAGTCAGGGAAAGGGCAATATATTGACCCGTAATAATAGTCAGGATCAGCCCGGCGATTGCGACAATAAGGTTTACTATCTTCTTGTATAGCTGCCTGTTAAACTTGACCGAAAAAAACAGGTGGGCCAGTGCAGGTATAATGATAAGCCCTATTATAAGGGCAGCGACCATCGTAAACGTTTTGGTGTACGCCAGGGGCTTGAATAATTTACCTTCTGCGGCCTGCATTGCGAAAACAGGTAAAAAGCTGACGATGGTGGTGGCTATAGCCGTGAGAACTGCCCCGGCAACCTCACTGGCCCCCTGGTATACAACCTTAAGCAGGTTTTTTCTTTCGGCTCCCTCACCCCTTGCCTTTTCGATGTGCCTGATAATATTTTCGGTAAAAACCACACCTACATCTATCATCACACCAATGGAAATAGCAATACCCGAAAGAGCTACGATATTAGCGTCAACGCCGAACTGACGCATGGTTATGAATGTCATGAGTACTCCTATGGGAAGAAGGCTGGATATGAGTATGGAGGCTTTAAGGTTGAGGACCAGTACAATTATTACCAGAATACTTATCAGGATCTGCAGACTTATTGCTTCTTCAAGTGTTCCGAGTGTTTCTTTGATCAACCCTGTCCGGTCGTAAAAGGGTACGATGGTGACTTTCGAATCCGTTCCGTCATCCAGTGTTTTTGAAGGAAGCCCGGGGGATATCTCCTTTATCTTTTCTTTGACATTCCGGATTGTTTCCATTGGATTGGCCCCGTACCGGGCAACCACTACACCTCCTACAGCCTCGGCGCCTCCCTTGTCGAGCCCTCCGCGCCGGGTACCCGGGCCGTATTGCACTTTTGCCACATCATCAATGGTAATTGGTACATTGTTTTTTACGGCCACTACGCTCTTTTCAAGGTCCTCCAGGTTTTTTATATATCCAAGTGCCCTCACAAGGTACTCTGCCCGGTTGAATTCAATGGTTCTGGCTCCGATATCCAGGTTACTGTTCCTCACAGCTTCCATTATTTGTGAAATGTTGACTCCGTAAGATTTCATGGCATCGGGATCAATATCAACCTGGTATTCCTTTACAAATCCCCCTATTGATGCAACTTCGGCAACCCCTTTTGCCGACGAAAGTGAATATTTAACATGAAAATCCTGGATAGTCCTTAACTCGTGAGGATCCCAGCCTCCGGCGGGATTCCCCTCCTTGTCCCTGCCTTCAAGTGTGTACCAGTAGATTTGGCCAAGGGCTGTTGCGTCTGGACCTAGGGCCGGGGTGGCATCCGGCGGCAGTGTTCCGGGGGGCAGTGAATTCAGCTTTTCCAGTATCCGGGTCCGGCTCCAATAAAATTCAATTTTTTCTTCAAAAATTATGTAGATGCTTGATAACCCGAAAATGGAATTGCTGCGGATTGTCCTCACTCCGGGAATACCCAATAATGCAGTAGTGAGAGGATAAGATATCTGGTCTTCAATATCCTGGGGTGAACGTCCGGGCCATTCAGTATATACTATCTGCTGGTTTTCACCTATGTCAGGGATCGCATCCACAGGAACCGGATCACTGGGCAGTATTCCGGTGTCCCAGTTAAAAGGAGAGGTAACTATTCCCCAGGTGATGAATATGGCAAGTGCAAGGAATGTAACCAGCTTGTTCTCAAGAAAAAACCTGATTATTTTATTTAACATAAAACTCAA
>CAZXWD010000013.1:28606-45723 GCA_964644135.1 uncultured Bacteroidales bacterium
TTGATGGTGATCCCAACTGTCGGAATCAGAAAGACCACCATAAAAACTATGTGAAAAGCTTTTTTCATTAACAACCAATTCACCAAAAACTAAACAATAGAAAAACTTGATTTGTTCAATTAACTGATTTTTAAAAGTTAAAAAAACCTTGCAGGTTTCAGGAACCTGCAAGGTTTTGATCATAATATGATTTTCAAGGTTAACGCTTGATCAGTTTTTTAGTGAAAACTTTTTCATGTGTTACTACACGTACCATGTAAACCCCATCAACATAATCACTGATATCAATTACATTCTCCTCGTTCAGAAGATTATTTTCATACAATTGCTTGCCAGTCAGGTCGTAAATAAATAACTGCGCATTGTCAGCATCAGTTACGTTGATATGGACCACTTCATTGACCGGGTTCGGATAAACAGCGAACCCTTCCATTCCGTTCTCACCTATTCCAAGAGCATTGTTGAGCTGTCCTATGGAATAGAGGTAGTTGTTAGGCGATACCTGGTCGGTAGCCGTAATGCGGATCACATCTATGTAAACATCATCCTTATGATTCTTGGCATCGCACATGAACCGGATCTTCATATCAGTCGGGAAATTATAATTGCTCTCCAGGATTGAAACATTGGCCGCGTAGAAGATATCGTTACTGAAATCTGTTCCGTGAACAAAAGTGGCAACAGTATGCCACGCAGAACCGTCATAATACTGTACCCAGAAATCATCCTTATGGTTATCGAATTCAATTACAAGGAACTCAAATTCGACATCTATCTGAACATATCCGGGGGTATGTACATCTTCTCCCGTGGTCATGTAGAAGGATGACTCCACTCCGCTGGCTCCCTGGATATCGGCTGCATTACTTCCCTGCGAGGCGTAGGTACCGCCTGTGTAAAGCATACATTCATTGCCACCGTCGGTCCAAATTCCCCAACCGGTTTCAAAGTCGCTGTAGCTCAATTCTACCATAGTCGGTCCTGAATCCTGGGTTGTAAAAGACCAGACCGGGCATCCTGTGGCTGATCCATAAGCATTGTAAGGTACCACCTGCCAGTAATAGTCGGTCAGGTAACCTAGGGTTCCCGGATCATAAGTGGTCACATTGCCCAGGTCAACACCGTTCACCATGTTGGTCGGAGGGTTGTCGGTACCCAGGTAGAGCACATACCCATCGGCATCGCCCACGCTGTTCCAGCTCAGGTCGCCGTTGATCGAAACATTGGTTTCGCCGTCAACAGGGCTGACAGGGGTGGTGCATACCGGCGGCGGGGGAACATCTTCGGTCGTGAAGGTCCATGTCGCACAGCCTGTGGCTGATCCATAATTATTGTAAGGTACCACCTGCCAGTAATAGTCGGTCAGGTAACCTAGGGTTCCCGGATCATAAGTGGTCACATTGCCCAGGTCAACACCGTTCACCATGTTGGTCGGAGGGTTGTCGGTACCCAGGTAGAGCACATACCCATCGGCATCGCCCACGCTGTTCCAGCTCAGGTCGCCGTTGATCGAAACATTGGTTTCGCCGTCAACAGGGCTGACAGGGGTGGTGCATACCGGCGGCGGGGGAACATCTTCGGTCGTAAAGGTCCAGACAGAACAACCTGTTGCATCACCTGCTGCATTGTAAGGGATTACCTGCCAGTAATAGCCGGTGGAATAGTCCATTGTTGCGGGTGTATAGGATGTAACATTACCAAGGTCTGTACCGTTCTCCAGGTTTGTCGGGGGATTATCCGTACCGAAATAGAGGATATATCCCGTGGCATCCGCTGCAGCATTCCAGTTAAGGGTAGCATCGATCAAGACTCCCGTAGCGCCGTCGAGGGGAGATACAGGCGTTGTGCAGAGTGGAGGCTCCTGGGGTGTGGTGCCTGCAACCTCGATAAGATCAATAGCTATGTCGGAATAGTAGGTTGAATTTGCTCCGCTTCCTACTATACCTCTGAACCTGACTTTGATGTCGTTCATTCCTTCCCAGGCAGCCAGGTCAACCACTGCCTGAAGGTACGGGTCAGTCTGGTTTGCCTGTTGTTGTCCTGTAACCACCCAGACATCACTTGTCCATACCGATCCGTCGTAAACATCCACATGCAAAGAATGGATGGATGCACCGTACATATGGTACCAGAAAGAGAGCTGAGGTGCTGTAAGCGCAGTAAAGTCAAAGGTAGCTTCAAGATAAGCTTCATCTCCATTCAACCTTGGACTTGAAGCTTCTGTGTACATATAGTAAGAACCGTTATGTGCACCGGTCGGGCCAGTGCTGCTCGAAGGTGTGCCGCCGCTGTTCCTCGACCAGTCGAAGTCATCATTTATTCCCTGCTCCCAGAGGCCAAGCCCGTTTTCCCAGCTTTGTGAATAGGGGAAAGTACTGATTATATATTGTGAAGGATCCACCTCACTGACCACAATATCATCAAAAGTCCAGCCATCACTGGCGGTAGTGCTGGTAGCCGGATAATTGTCCTCCTGCCCCAGCCTTAACTGGAAGGTACTGGTTGGAGTCTGCCCGTTGGAAGACAAAATGTTATCAATATCTATCCTATTGACATCATTCCAGACACCTGCCCCCGCAGATCCGCTGTAAAGGTCATAAACCTGGATCCAGTTGTCACTGTCACTTCCCCTGATCCATACACGGTCGTTTGAATGGGATTCCTCCGCATGATCCATATATGAGAAGGCAAGTTCGAGGTTCGTTGAAGTTGAGTAAGAGGAAAGGTCGAGTGTGGCGGAAAAATAGTTCACTGAATAAGTCCCTGAGGGATCGGCATCGAGTGTCGCCGCATGTGATCCTGATCTGTAGAACCCTGATCCAGCGCTGAACCGCAACCTTCCGTTACCTGTCTTTTCATAGGCCCATTCCGGTAGTCCGTCGATCGAGCTTGAATTGGAAGTATAAGTGGTTGTAGCGCCTATCTCTTCAAATCCTTCTGTCCATGGCAAGCTGAAAGGCGGCGGGGTCGTTGCCGTTATATAATCAGTCTTGGTTTCTGTATCAGATCCATAAGCATTGGTAGCCACAAGAGTGACAGTATAAGTGCCATCGGCATCAAAAGTTACTTCCGGGTTTTGTGAAGTTGAAGAAGTGCCATTTACAAATGTGACTGTAGTGGGGTTAAACGACCATGACCAGCTTGTGGGGCCGTTTGTCGATTGGTCATTGAATACCACTGTTTCTCCGGTATTTGGTGTAGTATCGTCAGCGAAGAAATTGGCGACGGGAGGATCTGTAACTGGGGTGGTAGTAATTCCGGTAATAACAATTGAGAAATCCTGTGAGCCTCCGCTGAGGGTGCCGTCGTGATCGACTGTGATGGTATAAGTACCTGCCACAGGGCTTGCAATGTAAACCACTTCAACATTATCCACATTGTTTTCCCCGTTATTGGTGGCTGCCGCAGAAGGGTTGTCCCGGTCGAGCTTCCATGGGTAATACGTATTGCTGTTGCCTGATATTCTCAGGTCAAGATCATTCACCAGCATGGCATCGATCGGGTCGAGCTGCGCTGATACAGGCGTTCCCGGTACATCGGTCCAGGAGATCGTCACTTTCAGTGGTTCTGTGCCGTCGACATCAACATCGCGTGTGTAAGTACCTCCACTGCTGAGTGTGAGTTCATCTATAAGGTTGTCGTTCTGATCATCAGATATGACCAGGGCGGCCGATTCAGTGTTCATCAGTCCCCAGCCGAACTGGTAATCGGGGCCGTCGTACGAACCGGCTTCATCGGCAGTATGGATAACAAGCGCCTTGGTTGTGGCGGCCTTCATATAGTTTCCGCTGCCGTTCAGGTTTTCATAATGCTGCTGTAGCAGTGCCAGGGAACCGCATGCTGAAGGGGAAGCCATGGATGTGCCGCTCAGCGTGTAATAGGAAGAATTGTTTGCATCATCGGTGGAGTACAAGCCTACACCGTTGGTGGAGATATCTGGCTTGATACGGCCGTCGTCGCAGGGTCCCCAGGAACTGAACGAGCTCATGGTAACACTTGACGGACCGCTGTAACCGCCGGGTACATCTTCAACTGCGCCAACAGTAAGGATGTTCTTTGCTACACCTGCATGAGAAACGCAATCATAAGGCCCATCCTGCGGATATGCCCCATTTGTGGGACCATCGCCCCTGTCGTTACCTGCCGATTTAACTATAAGATAATAAGGTGCATTGGCAGCTATCTGGTCCCAGTCCTGTGCCTGGGTGTCGTAAAAGCCAAAAAGGTAATCTTCCTGTGTGCTGATACTCGTATTTCCATACCAGGTCCAGCTTGAGCCTGTCCAGACCCATCCCCGCCCGTAACCATAGGAATGGTTCGACATGAGTGCCCCTGCTGAGGCTTCTGATGCCATCTCCGACTCATCAGAGTTCCAGTCGAAAGCACGGAGATCAGCATTTGGGGCCATACCTTTTGCGCCGGCATCAACTCCTGAGGCGATCATGGTGCCTGCCACGTGGGTGGCGTGGTAATGAGTGCTGGTAACACCGTCGCCCATAACAACCCTACCGTTGTATTCCTGGTGGGTTGCGAGCACTGCGCCTCCATCCCATTCACGGACAGTGATGCCCGTGCCATCAAGGCTTAAGCCTGAACTTCCGCCTGGATGAAGGTTGCTCGTTGAAATAGAGGCAGCAGAAACCGCATTTTCAGTAATGTAGTACTGGGGCTGCCCGAACTCATCTATCCGCATCAGTTCAAATAACACCCCTTCATCGGTTTCAAAGGTAACCGGGATGTCGTTCAGGCGGGCGTACTCCAGCGCCTGCTGCTTTTCCTGTTTGAACAGCTCAGCTTTTTCCGCTGCAATTCGTTGCAGTTCCTGAACGTTTGTGACATTCTGAGCCTGAATGAAAAAAACACAGATAAAACTCAGGAGAACTGGAAAGTAAATCCTTTTCATAGTTTTTAGTTTTGATTAGAAAATAACCATTATGATTGTTTTATACGGGATGGTGGTTATTTACTAAAGCACTAAAACACTATTCAATAAATGATTAGAACTTCGTTGGTTGAAGGTTGCTTGGGCTGTCTTTGGTAAATTAATTTGCTTAATTCCCTACTCAAAAATAATTAAATTCGGTTAAATGTAAAGTTTTTTACTGATTTATCAGGAAGTTGTTTCATAAAAACACATTTTTATTTTCCTTTGTGAAATTATTAACAATTAACTAATTCGATCCTATGAAAAAACTCCTTACCCTGACCGCCTTGCTGTTAACCGGACTATTCATTAACGCCCAGGTTGAACCACTGATCGAAAACAACTGGCAGACTTTCATGTGGCCTTACAACGCATACTACCCTGAATCCCAGAACGGGCCGAACGGCCACCTGGGAAATGCATGCGGATATACCAGCCTTGCCAGGATATGCCATTACTGGGAATACCCTGTCAACGGGAACGGTGTACTCGACTTTGATGATTATTTCGGGAACCACTGGTACGTAGACCTTGAGAACATGAACCTCATTTACGGTGATATGCCTTATGAATTGCAGTGGGAGGACCCCGAACCGGTCTACCACGAAACCGCCACATTAATGCTGGCATGCGGGGCTATCGGAGAGGACATACAGATAGGCTTCACCGATGGTATTTTCCGCATACCGGAAGCAATGCAGGATCACATGAATTACAGTGAAGAAATGGAAGTGCTCCAGCGCTGGGATTACACAAGGGAAGAATGGATCAACATCTTCAAAAATGAGCTAAACAACGGCAGGCCCATTATCATCGACGGGCGCACACCCGACAGTCCGGCACCCTGGGAACCCGGATCATGGGAAGGCCATTTTTTTGTTTGCGACGGATATAATGAAGATGATGAATTCCATATGAACTATATGTTTGGTGGCATCAGTGGTTATTACGATATTGACAACATGGGCGATTTCTCAGCCTACCACAGGATCATCATCAATTTTGAACCCTTTAATGTAGGGCTGGTAGAAGAAACCTTGCAAAGTGACATAGCTATATACCCGAACCCCGCAAAAGATGCCTTTACCCTTGTAACAAGAAGTAACAGCACAGTCAGGACAGCATATCTGACCAATTCGGGAGGGAGTGTTGTGAAGAGCTTCCACAATGTATTGATGCTGGAGAACCAAAAAATGGAAATAAGGACAGATGACCTTGCACCCGGGCTATATTTTTTAAGGGTAGTAACCCAACGCTCGAGCATGATCAAAAAAGTACTTGTAGTAAGATAAGTAAGGCTGGCACTTTATCAGCATCCTTCATTTATTCTTAGCTTTACCGTTTCAATTGACACAAATGGTAAATCAGGACGATACGATTCGGATCAGGAAAAATACCGGGGAACTTGTCCCTTTCGATGTCGAAAAGCTCAAAAATGCACTGCGTCGCTCCGGGGCCCGTGACAAAGAGATTGAAAAGGTGACTGAAGAGGTCAGGGACTCCCTGTATGAAGGAATTACAACCAAAAAGATCTACCAGATTGCCTACCGCACCCTGAGAAAAACCTCCAAACGCACAGCCGGCCGGTACAGGCTGAAAAAGGCCATCTTCCAGTTCGGCCCTTCAGGCTATCCTTTCGAGTTTTTCGTGGCAAAACTGCTCGAGTTCGAGGGATATAAAACAGAAACAGGACAGATTGTGCAGGGCAGATGCGTTCAACACGAAGTGGATGTGGTGGCGCGTAAAAACAGTAAATTGCTGATGTGTGAATGCAAGTTCCATCAATCGGAAAGCATAAAAAGTGACGTCAAAATACCCCTTTATGTACATTCCCGCTTCAACGACATCAAGGAAAAGTGGCTAACTGAAGGGGAAAACAAGGATTCTGATTTTGAGCCGCTCCTGATCACAAACACCCGCTTTACCGAAGATGCCATGCAGTTTGGCAGGTGTACGGGTATGAGGCTCATCTCATGGGATTATCCTGAGAACGACAGCCTGAAAGACTGGATCGACCGTTCGGGATTCCATCCGATAACCAGCCTTAAATCACTTACCAAAAAAGAAAAGCAGGGACTGCTGGACAAAGGTACCGTCCTTTGCAGGGAAATTGTAGAAGAGCCCGGGCTTCTTGATGTACTTCCCATTACACAGAGACGTGCCCGGAATATTATGAAAGAAGCCAAAGCCCTGGTCGAATGAAGTTAAGATCGACATTGTCAAAGCCGCTGGCAAGCTTCGTTTCAGCCCGTATCCGCAAAGATGCCCGGAGAGGGATATCCTGCCAGCACAAAATTTTCAGCAACCTTATCAAAAAAGGAAGCCATACTTTATACGGTAAAAAACTTGACCTTGATCTTATTAAAGGATATGAGGATTTCAGGGAAAGGGTGCCTGTGACCGGTTATGAAGACCTTAAGCCTTACATAGAGAGATGGTCGAAAGGTGAAAAAGACATGCTGTGGCCGGGCCTGCCGAAATATTTTGCCAAAACAAGCGGTACAACCTCCGGCAGTAAATACATTCCCATCACCCCGGATTCCATCAGTAATCATATCGATACCGCAAGGAATGCCCTTCTTGTTTATATGAAGCGATCAGGAAATTACGCATTTGCCGATCACTCCATGATATTCCTGCAGGGAAGCCCTGTCATGGGAAAAAAGGGATCGGTCCCTGCAGGGCGCCTGTCAGGTATTGCAGCCCATCACGTTCCGTCTTACCTGCAGAAAAACCGGATGCCGTCGTGGGAAACGAACTGCATCGATGACTGGGAAAAGAAAGTTGACAAGATAGTGGAGGAAACACTTAGCAAGAAAATGTCGCTGATCAGCGGCATCCCTTCATGGCTGCGGATGTATTTTGAAAAACTTGTAGAAAGGACAGGCAAACCTGTAGGAGAAATATTTCCGCATTTCTCCCTGCTCGTTTACGGCGGACTCAATTATGAGCCTTACCGCAACGTCATAAGCAACCTTATCGGGCGCGATATTGACACCCTTGAAACCTACCCGGCCTCCGAAGGGTTTATCGCTTTCCAGGACAAAGGCCCGGGGGAAGGCTTATTGCTGAACGTCAACAGCGGGATCTTTTTTGAGTTTGTGGAAGCCTCCCGTTTCCATGAAGACCCGCCGCCCAGGATCCCGCTGGAAGAAGTTGAAAAAGGAGTTGACTATGCTGTTATCCTGACAAGCAATGCCGGTCTGTGGGCATACAGCCTTGGAGATACCGTGAAATTTGTTTCGCTCGATCCATACAGGGTTGTTGTTACCGGGAGGGTATCGCAATTCATCTCTGCATTCGGTGAGCATGTAATAGCATCGGAGGTGGAAGAAGCCCTTTCAGAAACCTGCAGGACCACCGGCATAAACGTGAACGAATTTACCGTTGCCCCCCAGGTAAATCCTGCCGGGGGATTACCACACCACGAATGGCTCATCGAGTTTGATCCCGTGCCTGGTTCCGTCAGTTCATTTGCTGAGGAACTCGACAGGGCATTAAGAAAAAGAAATCCTTACTATGATGACCTGATCAGGGGAAATGTGCTGGAAATACTTCATATTACACCCCTTCCTAAGGGCCACTTCAAAAAATACCTGGAAAGCAAAGGGCGCCTGGGCGGGCAGAACAAGGTAGTACATGTGGCCGATAACCGCCAATGGGCCGACGGGCTGCTGGATCTGCTCAATCAGAAGGGATAGCGCCCAGCATTTTACCGATAAAAACCTTGAATACCTCTATTCCCTGGTGCACATCCCCGATATCCATAAACTCGTTGGCGCTGTGTATGGTGCTGATCTGGTCAAGGCTCATGAAATAAGGGTTCAAACCGTAAACAGGGCAACCTCTTTCCCTGAAATAATTGTTGTCGGTTGTAGCGGGGAAAAGGACCGGCACTACCTCGGCGTCGGTGAAAACCGTTTTTATCGACTCCGATAAGGCATCAAAATAGAGGTCAGGCTTGGTCATCAGTGCAGGCGGCCCCTGGATGATAACTTCAATGTGGATCGATGTGTCGTTGAGCATTTTTCTTACCTCGTCCACCATTTCCTCAGTTGTAAATCCCGGAAGAAGGCGGCAGTCGAGATAAGCCCGGGCTTCGCCCGGATGCTGGTTGATGCTGCCTTCAGGATTGCTGAAATGGGTCAGTGTAATGTTGTTACAGGCAAGTGCAGCCAGCCGGGGCTCTTTTTTCACAAATTTTTTCAGCACCGGCCTGAAAGGGAACCAGTGGATATGCCTGATCGAAAAACCTTTCAGTCCTCCCCTCACCTTGCCGAGCTCCCTGAACATGGTGAGTGAAGCGTCATTAAAACGTATCTTCTGCTTCTTTTCCAGTATCCTGTGAAGGCCTTTCACGAGCCTCTTATTCGGGTATTTTCCCCCGTTGACGGAAGCATGACCCATTTCCCTGGAATGTACATGCAGCTCAAGCCATAGCATGCTTTTATCCGCAATTGAAATTCCAAATACAGGGCTGTCGATGCCAATGAAATCCATATTGTCAAACCCGCAGCTCCCCTCACCTATTATAACGGCAGGGTTGATCTCTTCCATATGGTTCGATGAAACGATCCCGCTTCCTCTTTCACCGCCCGTTTCCTCCCCCGAAACGGACAGGATACTTACGTTGTAGGGCAGGTCGCTAACCCTTGCTTCAGGGATGAAAGCTGACAAAGCCATTAGCTGGATCACGGCAAGGCCCTTATTGTCGATGGATCCCCTTCCCCATACTTTGTTCTCTTCAATGGCCCCCGAATAAGGCGGATATTTCCACTCTTCAGGATCTCCGGCAGGAACCACATCTATGTGGTTCAGAAAAATTATGTTAGGCTTGTTTTCTTCAAGAGGATAGAGGGAAGCTATGAAATTACACCCGCCTTCATCGCTGTCGAGCTTATGCACAAAAAGTCCTTTATCCCGGCAAATGTCAGAAAGGTACTTGCCTGCCAAATGTTCCGAGCCTGATTCGGAAGATACCGACACATATTCGCTGAGGATCACAATCGCTTCAGGAACGGTTGGTGCACAGGGCTCATGGTCTCCGGGAGGGGTTTGCGAATAGGCTTGCGGGAAGTAAAAAAGCAAGGACAAAAGAAAAGATATCCGCAGTAATAACAGTAAGTTAGCCCTCATCAATCAGTATACAATTTAGTTAAATACGAAAGTAACTATTTTAAATTACAGACAGTGCTATTCAGGTGCGATATCCATGAAAAAAACTTATTTCTTTATATTTCATATATTTAGGTTTCAATTTTCGATTGAAACACTAATTATGCAATTTATAATCAAAAATAATTTTACTTTTTTAACTCTTCTCTGCTTGTTAATAATTGCCGGATGCAATAACCCGGCACCCCCTGATAACATGAGTGAAGCGATCCCTGCTGAGCCAACCGTTGAAAGGGACCTTAACGAAATAGAGGAAGAAGGAACACTGAGGGCCATAACCATTTTCAGTCCTACAAGCTATTTTCTCTACCGCGGCAGGCCGCTGGGCTTCGAATACGAGTTGCTCGAGCGGCTTGCGGCACACCTTGAGCTGAAGCTGGAAATAATAGTGGCAGAGAACATGGACAGTCTTTTTGCCATGCTCAACCGGGGCAAAGGGGACATCATCGCCTATGGCATGACCATTACCGAACCAAGGCAGGAAATCGTGAACTTTACGCATTATCACTTTCAGTCGCACCAGGTGCTGGTCCAGCGGAAACCCCGGAACTGGCGAAAAATGAAATTGCATGAAATTGACAGGGAACTCATCACCAACCCCCTCGACCTGATCGGTAAAAAAGTGCATGTAAGGAAGAATTCATCTTACTATGAGCGATTGGTTAACCTGCAGCAGGAGATCGGGGGTGAAATAATAATTGAGACCATTTCCGGAGACATCACCACTGATGAAATAATCAAAATGGTGGTCGACGGGGACATCGATTACACGGTAGCCGATAACAATATTGCAGCAGTGAATAAAACCTACTTCCCGATACTCAACATAGATACAAGGATAAGTTTTCCCCAGCGGATAGCCTGGGCTGTGAGGAAGAATTCCCCAAAGCTCCTGAAAGCAGTGAACAAGTGGATAGACGGGATGAAAGAGGAAACAGATTACTATGTGATCTACAATAAGTATTTCAAGAATAAAAAATTATACAAAAAACGGATCAAAAGCGAGTTTCACAGCGAAACCGGGAACAGGATCAGTAAATACGACGTCCTGGTAAAAAAATACGCCGGGAATATAGGCTGGGACTGGCGGTTCCTCAGCTCCCTCATATACCAGGAGTCGAAATTCGATCCCGGGGCAAAATCCTGGGCCGGCGGCAAAGGGCTGATGCAGCTCATGCCTGCAACCGCAAAAGAACTTGGGGTAAAAAAACTCACCGACCCTGAAGAAAGCATAAGGGGAGGGGTAAAATACCTTGAGCAGATGTGGGAAAAATGGGATGATATCCCTGATTCGACCCAGCGGATCAAGTTCACGCTTGCCTCCTACAACTGCGGTTACCAGCATGTAAGGGATGCTCAGCGGCTTGCAGAAAAAAAAGGCGCTGATCCGCTTACCTGGGACGGGGAAGTGGAAGAATACCTGTTAAAGCTGACCTATCCCCGTTTTTACAATGATAAAGTTGTAAAGTACGGATATGTGAGAGGCATTGAGCCCTATGAATATGTCAGGGAAATCTTTGAACGGTTTGAACACTACAAAAGGTTCATTGAAGCCTGAAAACATTTAAAGGTCCTGACGGTCCGCCCGGCCGGCATGTTTTTATTAAATTAAAAAACATTACCTTTGCAGGCGCAAGTCTACGAGAAGTCAAGGTTGGTTTCGCCTTATCCGCTCAATTCCCCCCCTGAACTCTCAGGTATTGCAGAATAAATGCATTAATAAACCGGCACAAGGTTTTTGATAAGATTATATGCCGGAAACACCTTAGTAAAAATACACATGACATTCAAAGAAGCCGGATTGCATGAAAAAATCGTACATGCAACCGAAGAATTGGGCTTTAAGGAGCCTACAACGATACAGGAATTGATCTTTCCCCTCATTATAAATACAGAGAAAGATATAATAGCGCTGGCACAGACAGGCACAGGTAAAACAGCAGCCTTCGGGCTGCCCCTGATCCAGATGACCGGTGCCGGTTCAAAAACCATTCAGACCATTGTACTTTGCCCTACCCGTGAACTTTGCATGCAAATCACAGGTGATATGGAAAAATACTCACAATATGTTGAGGATTTTAAGGCAGTGGCTGTCTATGGCGGAACTGATATTCAAAAACAGATCAAATCGATAAGGAATGGCTGCCAGATGGTCGTTGGCACACCCGGAAGGGTGATCGACCTTATCAAGCGAAAGGTCCTCAAACTTTCAGAAATAAAATGGCTGGTACTTGATGAAGCTGACGAAATGCTGAATATGGGGTTCAAGGAAGACCTCGATACCATCCTTGCCGAAACACCTAAAACAAAAAGGACATTCCTGTTCTCGGCAACCATGGCAAAAGAAGTTGCCGCCATTGCCCGAAAATATATGAAACAGCCCGAAGAGGTCTCAGTTGGGACAAAGAACCAGGGAGCTGATAATGTCAAACATGAATACTATACCGTACAGGCCAAAGACAGGTACGCGGCGTTAAAACGCATTGCCGACATATACCCTAACATATATGGTATAGTCTTTTGCCGGACACGCCAGATTACCCGCCAGGTAGCCGAAAAGCTCATGGCCGATGGCTATAATGCCGACGCACTGCATGGCGACCTTTCGCAGGCTCAGCGTGATTATGTTATGAACAGGTTCCGGCTCCGGCAAATGCATCTGCTGGTTGCAACTGATGTTGCGGCTAGGGGACTGGACGTCAATGACCTTACACACATTATTAATTATGACCTTCCGGATGATAATGAAGTGTACATACACCGAACCGGAAGGACGGCAAGGGCAGGTAAAAGTGGTGTTGCCATTTCAATAATCCATTCGAGGGAGTCCAAAAAAATTCGGGATATTGAACGCATGACCGGTAAAAAGTTCTCCGCTAAAAATATCCCCACCGGGATGGAGATATGTGAAAAGCAGCTCTTCAATCTTATCGACAGGATGGAAAATGTTGAGGTGGATGATGAGCAGATAGCCACGTTCATGCCGGTAATTTACAAGAAACTTGAATGGCTCAGCAGGGAAGATTTGATCAAGCATTTCGTCTCCGTTGAATTCAACAGGTTCCTTGCATACTATAAAAACACACCCGACCTGAACATAGCCCGGCCGGAAAAACAAAAATTATCCCGGCAAACAGATAAATTTGTGTCACTCGGCATAACATTGGGAAGGGATCACGGACTCAGCCCTTCACATCTCATTGGTATGATAAATGAACATACCCGTAAGCGGGATATTCCAATAGGACGGATCAAGATCGGGCGCAAGTCTTCATCCTTCGAAGTGGACAAAAATTCGGTAGATATGATCCTGAAATCATTCAGGGGTTCAGGCAATAATGGAATCAAGGTAAGAGTTGAAAAGGGTGGTGCCCCTGACCGCAGAAGAAAAAAATTCAAATATTGAGCAACCTCTTGATGTTCATGATCACAAACAGTCTTTTAAGGCAGAATATTATCCGGAAACAGTGGCCGGACAATCGCTTTAGGAATATTCTACATTATTTCAATATTCCTGGAAGCAATGCCCACAGGCCTTTTCGGGAGCCTCTGAACACTTAAGAAGCGGGCAAATTATTTTTATCTATCTTTAATAATTATCTAAACTGCCACTGCAAGATGAAGATATTTTTGATATACATCCGCGACGAAGACTATTATAACATACTCCCCGAGAAACTCAGGAAAAATGAAAACAATGGGCGGATAGAGATCATGGCCTTTCCGCCCCTTGGGATCCAGACCCTTGCTCCGGTGATCCGTGAACACGGTCATGAAGTAAGGATGTTCGACACCTGTCATCCTGAAATGAAAGAAGAGCACATCGCAGAAGTGGTGAAGGAAGAAAAGCCTGACGTGATCGCCCTTTCGTTTCTTTCAACAACCTCTTACCCCCCCATGAAAAGCATGGCGCAAAAGCTTAAGTCAGCAGCTCCCGGCACCCCTTTGATCATAGGAGGGCCTTTTGCGACCGGTAATGCCTCTAAAATACTTGATGATGCCCCGTATATCGATTGTGTTGGGAGAGGTGAAGGTGAGGAACTGATCCCTGACTTTCTCGAAAACCTTGATACACCTGAAAAGGTGGAAGGACTGACATGGCGCTCGAACGGAAAGGTAGTTGAAAACCCTGACAGGCCGCTTCTGGATGATCTTGATAAATACCCATACCCCGACAGGCAAAGCCTGCCGGTAGAGTACATTGAATCAATGCCGCTCGATGTGCCGGCAGTTTTGTCGCTCGACAGGTTCTGCACTATGCAGACCACCCGCGGATGCCCTTTCAACTGCATTTATTGCGATATCCCGGCGCTCTGCGGCGGCAAATGGAGGCAACGGTCCCCCGAACACGTGCTGGGGGAGATGCAGCAACTGAATGACCAGGGCTACCGCTCCATCTACCTCACCGACGACCATTTCCTGATGAAAAGAAAAAGGATAGAAGCTATCTGTAACGGCATCATAGAAAGAGGACTGGAGTTTCACTGGGGTTGTGAAGGAAGGGTGGATTCCACAGCCGTTGAGAAATTCCCCCTGATGGTCCGGGCAAACTGTAACTTTCTTGCCTTCGGGGTTGAAGCAGGGACCCAAAAAGTGCTCGACCGTTTGAACAAGAACCAGACACTGGAACAGGTTGAAAAGGCCATAAGCCAGGCGAAAAAGGACGGGATCGAAACTGCACACGGGTTCTTCCTTATTGGTTCACCTGACGAAACTTTTGAGGATATCCAGGAAAGTTTCCGCTTCGCGGGAAGGCTCAAGCTCGACACATTCGGGTTCAACCGCCTTTGTGCATACCGTGGAACCCCCCTGTGGAATGAATATGTAGAACGGGGTATTATTGATGACGAAGCCGACTGGAACAAATGGTTCAAATGCTCCGACATTGACCCCACCATACTTCCCAGCAATGTTGTCCACCAGGCCAGGAAAAAAGGGTATATGAAACTGTTCGGATACCTGGTTACCCGCAGGCCTCTTGCCACTTACAGGCTCCTTCGCAGGTTCGGCCGTTACATGACCTCTGCCGACATCTTTAAACTGCTCTGGAGCCCATTCAGGAAAACAGGCCTGACACGCAAACCCGACCTGCCCCAATGGATGATAGAACAGGGATTGACAGAACCTGTGAGGGAAGGCAACCTAAAAGACACCTGAGGTTACAATGCCATGATAAAGGTTTGTTAAGAATAAATATTCGGCATAAAAGTCTGGTTGATCAAATTTGAAATGATCTGTGCGATCTCTTTTCGCGGAAAACCGAAAAAATTCTCTCCAACATTGTATAAGAATGATATTTCCTGCTTGAACAACTGCCTGTCAGTAAGCGCCATTCCCACCATAAATTCAAAAAGCGTATACCTTTCGCCGGGGTTGAGCTTCACAATGTTCTGGGCGGCATTTGTCAGCACTTCGTCGGGTTTGCCCTGTTTATGTACCTCTTCAAGGAAGAGCTTTGGGAAAATGGTAAATTGTGAGAGGGTCTTGATAATATTCTCATACTCGGGCTGGGTCATTCTCTCGTCGAGGTTCGACATGATAATGCCTGCTGCCGCTATGAAATGCTTACGGTAATGATCCAGCTCTGAACTGCTCAGTGTCAGTAAGATCTCAATGAGGTCGTTCACCTCCTTGTCGAGCTTTTCATCTGTTTCCACGGGCCTGGATTCACTTACCGATTTATAGGTCGCCGAATCACTGAATAACTGTACCGCTTTTATCCTGATCGGGTTGATGGGATGGGAAAGCAGGTTGGTGCTGCTTTCTTTTTTGAAGAAATCAAGTATTTTATCGTTCTCTTCCAAATAGGCCTTGAAATCAAAATTGATCCTCTTTGAATCGAGACCTGATGACAACTTGAAAAAGCCTGAAGCTGATTTTTCAAGGCTCGGACTTGCAATGAACCCATAGCGGTCAGCAGTGAGTTCTGAAAGTTTTCTCCACAAAGTGATCTTATGGGTAAGGATCAGGGGCATACGCTGGGGGTCAGGGAAGATGAACTGGATCAGTTTGGTGATATTGGCGTTCCTGCTGATAAGATGGCCGATCTCATGTCCTATCACAAAACGAAGTTCTTCGTCATCGAGCCTTTCCACCAGCCCCGAATTGAAATTGATGATATGTACGTCGTCATCTTCCAGGCGTGAGATCGAGAAGGCATTCACCTGGGAAGAATTTGTAACATAGAAATCGATAGGTTCCTCAAATTCAAGCGTTTTTTGCACCTCCTCAAAGAGGGAGGCCAGCCGGGGGGCAAGGCTTTTATTCACCTTGAAGCTGTGCCCTTCGAGCATGAATTTCCATTCGTTCTCGATCTTTTCAATTTTTGCCTCCTTTAACAGGTTGGAAACAATATCACCATGCATTGTCCGGTTTAGTTCACTTCCAAGGTCTTCTTCCAGCTTGATCCTGATCTTTTCGTAATCCATAAGGTTTAGGTTGGTTGATTAATGATTTGTTTTTGACTGATCTTTTTAAAACCAGCAAAGTTATTGATATTAGCCAGAAAAAAAAAGCCGGCTCAAAAAACCGGCTTTAAATATTAATTGATCATTATATTGACCTGTTAAAATCTTCTGAAGCGTATTACCGTTGCAGTAACGATCAATGCGATACCTATTACGATTGCCCAGTTGGAAAGAGGTATATCAGTGGGATCAACCTGGCACCAGGGATCCTGCGGTGGTTCCTCGCTGAGGTAAACCATGTAATCTCCGGTATTTCCCGGAACAGGGCCAAAATTGGCAGGTGCTGCAAAAAAAGCATAACTACCGGGACCGATCGTAGCGCTGCAAGTACCTGCATCTCCCGGTAACGGGGTTACGCTGGCTATTACTGCAGGATTACTGCATATGCCGTCCACAATGTAAAAAACACAGTTGAAATTAGCGATCCCCGACCAGTAAAGTGTTTTGGTTTCGGTAAGCTCCAGAAGATACCAATCCGTATCCCTGGTGTCAATCCCAAAATAGGAATAACCGTTACCCCTTCCGCAAAATACATCACCGATCTGAATATC
>CAZXWD010000013.1:45823-49972 GCA_964644135.1 uncultured Bacteroidales bacterium
TACCGAAGTCAAATAAATGTTGTACGACTAAAGGTTATTTGCATTTATTCGTACAACTATTTTTAGCCTGTGAAACCTTAACCTTACCTTAATAGATTAATCCATTGACATTGATTTGCGCTTGTCATAACTTTGTGAATACAAGTTCTATTTACCAATTAAAAATGTACGAGTATGAAAAGGACAATTACCCTTTCGCTATTAATGGTTTTTACTATATCAATAACCCTTTTTGGCCAATCACCCAGGCCTGATATGACAGTAGAATACGGCCCTCCGGCAGAGGCAGACGTATGGGAAAAATTCACCATACCCCTCGTTGCTGATACCTTCAACATGGACCCGGCCGAATTCGAGGCCGCAATGGCCAATATAACCTCCTTCTGGATCCGCACCGAGATGCATACCGGAAATGATGTTGGGGGCATCGACAATGTGATTATAGGCAGCGAATATATGTCGAACTTCAATTTTTCATATGAAGGCTGGAGCTCCGGTGGTGATGGCACCATGGAGTGGATCTCATCTGACGGAGTTGAAGGAGGGTTTTTGCAGATATCCGACTGGGCAACGGGCGACTGGCACTGGCTGATAGCGCCTGCTTCCTGGGCAGGCGATTGGAGCTCAATGATAGGCCAGAATATCGAATTCTGGTATAAAACCAACAGGCCCAGTTATTCTGCTGTGATCAAACTCACCACCGATCCTATAAACCGCCTGGTGATACATGCCCCTACAGGCAACTTCGTTCCCCCGAACGATTCTGTACTGGTTGAAATTGAGGTAACACCGATGGCAGAAGAGGATATGACAATAACGTTCACCAGTTCCGACAATTCCTGTATCACAGTACCTGGATCGGTAACCATACCGGCAGGTTCGTCCAGCGCTGAACTATACTTCACAGCTTCTCCCGAAGCAGAAGAAGGGTGTTCATCGGTCATTGAAGCCGAATATCCCGGATATATTTCTTCCAGGATCACGATGAAGGCCGAAGACCACTCATCTGTAAGCTCGTTGGGGAACTCTTCTGATCTTAAACTATTTCCAAATCCCACGAAAGGCAGGTTCACTGTTTCCAATGATCAGGGACTTGGTATATCTGCGTTAAAGGTATACAACCTTGCAGGGAACGAAGTACTGGAAATTGAAAACGTAGAAAATGACGTTTTTATGGTTGACCTTACCGGTCAGGCTCCCGGAATGTATTTCGTGAAGATATTCACTGCCAACGGGGTTGTTGCCTCAAAGGTCTTGCTCGAAAAGTAATAAACACTATTTATCTGATCTTTTTAAAGAAGGGCTCAACTTATACTGAGCCCTTTTTATTTATCATTAAACCGACCATAAATTGCATAAGACCAGTGCCGAAATAGACCGGCTGGAGCAGGCTTTTATATCCAATCCAGTAGGCCTGGGAGACGATCCAGACCATCATGATCAAACCAAAAAATACCGCGATCAGGTCAAATTTTCTGTGCTTCCTTATTGTGAGGATAAATCCCGAAACATTTCCAAAACCATTTACTATCAACAGCACGAGCCCGGGTATAAGATAATTGCTGAAGGGAGTTTGCTGCAACCACGTGAGTTCAAGGCCGACAGCAGCGCCACTGGTATCACTTAACAGTCCAAAGCCGCCGGCAATACCACTTAATCCATTGAAGACCTGGATAACTGCAAGTAAAACAATGATTTTTCTCTTTTTCTTACCTGTATCTATTTTGTCCATAAAAAGTATCTGTTTCCACAGATTAAGATAAAGCGTTTTGCGGTTTATATATTATTGCTATTACTTTGCGTTCCTTTGAGCCTTCGCGCCTTTGTGGCTAATGATCCTTTGCCGCCAAGACGCAAAGGCTCTAAGGGCCGCTAAGTTATGCTTACCAATAACCAATAAAAGTATTATTCGGTTTGAGGATTATTCAATGGACATTGTGGTTCATTGTGTCATTGTGACTTTGTGGCTGATCATTTCTTTGCCACGAAGACTCAAAGGCACTAAGCACCACAATGTCAGTAAAACAAGCCTGTTATTATTCCTTCATATAAGGGTATTTGTAATCAATAACCGGGACAAAAGTTTCCTTGATCGTCCTCGGGCTTGTCCATCTTACAAGATTGAATTCCCCTCCGGCCTTGTCGTTGGTGCCCGACCCCCTTGAACCGCCGAAAGGCTGCAAGCCTACAATGGCACCGGTTGGCTTATCGTTTATGTAGAAGTTGCCGGCAGCGTACTGTAACTTTTCGCAGATCACGGAGGCAGCGACCCTGTCTTTTGAAAATACTGCACCTGTGAGGCCATAGGGTGATGTATTATCGCACAGCTCCACGGTTTCATCAACCTTGTCGTCGGGATAAACATAGATAGTTAGCACAGGGCCGAAGATCTCTTCAACCATGGTCTTCGATTTCGGGTTTTCTGTCTTGATAATGGTTGGCCTTATGAAATAACCTTCCGATCTGTCATATGTGCCCCCGGCAATGATCTCCGATTCGTCCGATTCCCTGGCATACTCGATATAACCGGTAATGTTTTCAAAAGCTTTTTCATCGATCACGGCATTCATGAAATTTTTAACATCCATCACATCTCCCATATCAATATCGTTGGCCATATCGACCATCAGCTTCTTCAGTTCAGGCCACAATGATTCGGGGACATACATCCTTGAAGCGGCCGAGCACTTCTGTCCCTGGTACTCAAATGCCCCCCGGATACTGTTGGCCGCTACCTCTTCAGGGTTGGCAGAGGGATGGACAAAAATGAAGTCCTTGCCTCCGGTCTCCCCTACAAGCCTTGGATAAGACTTATATCCTGTAAGATTGCCGGAAACCTGGTTCCAGAGCGTATTGAAAGTGCCATTGGAGCCGGTGAAGTGAATGCCTGCCATATGTTCGGAAGCCAGCACATTCTTTCCGATCAGCGATCCCCTTCCCGGGATGAAATTTATGACCCCTGCAGGGATCCCGGCCTCCATAAATACCCTCATCAGGTAATAATTCGAGAGTAAGGCTGTTGTGGCCGGCTTCCAGATCGTCGTGTTGCCCATCATCACCGGGGCCATGTTCAGGTTGGCTGCAATGGAAGTGAAATTGAATGGGCTCACTGCAAACACAAAACCTTCCAGCGCCCTGAACTCCATCCTGTTTAATTGGTTGAATGCTGATTTAGGCTGTGATTCGTAGATCCTTCCTGCAAAATAGGTATTGTACTTTAAAAAGTCTATCGTCTCGCAAACCCCGTCGATCTCCGACTGGTAAATATTCTTGCTTTGACCAAGCATTGTGGAGGCATTGATCACTGCCCTGTATTTTGTAGAGATAAGGTCGGCTGCCTTGAGCAATATCGAAGCCCTGATGGTCCATGTAAGCCCGGCCCACAGCTTATGTGCTTTTATGGCAGCATCCACCGCCATCTTTATCTCTTTCTCACCGGCCTTGTGATAAGTGGCGAGAACGTGGCCGTGCTTGTGCGGCATTACCACCTTTCCTGTATCACCGGTCCTGACCTCCTTGCCGCCAATTATGAGCGGGATCTCTATCTCCTTGCTGCTCTGTTCGTGAAGCTCTTCTTCAAGCCCGATCCTTTCAGGGGAACCTGCAAGGTAACCGAGTACCTTTTCGTTTTCGGGAGTTGAAAAATTATAGATTGCGTTGTTCATTTCTCTGAGTTTTTGTATCGAAATGCAAAGTTATGCATAACGATAAGAAGAGCAATGGAATCTGAACAATATCAAAAAACTCTTGTTTAGAACGTTTACAAATAGTGGGCGCTGTTTGTCAAAAAAAATAATATCGGACAAAACTTACCATTCAGGAAATTATGAAAAACTTGATCCTCTTCCTTGGCCTCTCGCTGATAACATGGTCTGCAACAGCACAGAAGAACATGAGCGTGTTAGGCCAGTTGTCGTATTCTGAAAGCCTCAGTGATATCTGGGGTTATGTTGATGAAGAAGGGAATGAATACGCCCTGGTGGGCGTTTACGACGGCTTCTCTGTTGTTGATATATCCAACCCCGCCAGTCCCGAAGAGATCTTTTTCGGACCCGGTCCCCAGTCTATCTGGCGTGATATAAAGACATGGGGAGATTATGCATACGTCTCGAACGAAACCTGGGGTGGAGTTTATATTGTTGACCTTAG
>CAZXWD010000014.1:0-16538 GCA_964644135.1 uncultured Bacteroidales bacterium
GATTTTTTTTCAAAGATAGTAATAAATCATATACTTATTAGACTATAGCCACAATCGACAATCAAAAAATCCGGCCAGATTTCTCTGGCCGGATTTTTTGTACCCCGTAGGGGATTCGAACCCCTGTTACCAGGATGAAAACCTGGCGTCCTGACCTGGCTAGACGAACGGGGCGTCTTGCAAATTGGCTGCAAAAATAATCAGTTTTTTTTAATTGGCAAAAAAAAGTTGAGTTGCAGGAAAAAAATATATAAAAGACTACCCCCCACTGGTCCTTGAAGCCTGGATTGTCAAATTGTCTTCATTGTCAGAATTGTCACTATTGCCTTTTTTGAGTTTTCGTACCTGAGTGTTTATGAGGAATGGATATTCCAACTCTAAACACTCAAATCTCAACTCTTATCTTCGTCTGCCTGGAAACGGAAGCCCAGCCGCTTGCCGGTCTTGAGGGTGTAACTGTCGATGAGCGATTTCATCTCCCTTACGCTCACCTCCTTCTGCGATGAATAAGGAGGGGTGAGCAGATCAAAGTTGATGGTATAGAGTATCGCGGATTCTACAACGCTTTTCGCTGCTTCTTCATTAAAACTTTCCTGCCCGAAGTTTGAGTACAGCAATCCCAGCTCCTTCTTGCCCTCGATGAAATAGGCTTTGTCCTTGTTGATGAAGATCCGCCCGATGAGGTAACCGATATCATTCACCCTGCTGTATTTGAATGAATCGGCCAGGAAATTGTAAATATTGATGATGCCACAGTACGAGCGCTCGTTGTCTTCCCTTACATAAGAAGTCTTCTGCACCGCATGGTCCCTCGAAAATTCAAATACGTTGGTATGCATATTGAAAATGAGGATGTCACCGGCAAACTTGTGGTGCAGTTCAAAGTCGCCCAGCTCCGTGATCTCGAAGGGCACTTTCTCTGAAGCTTTTTCATACTTCTCCTTGTAGATAACGTCCATTTCGGTGATCACCCCCTTGATCAACCCGAAGGCATCCAGGGTGTTGTTGTAGACTCTTTGCTTCAGTGCACCTTTTCTGATTAGGACCTCGAAAAGTTCCGGATTCTTAAGCTGACTCATATTCAGATATTTATCTGTTTATTCAAAAGTAAAGTCTACCTGGAGCACCTTTGAGGTAAGCCGGTCGATACTATCAGTGTAAATAGTCCCCTCTCGGTTGATCATGTCGAATACCCCGAATTTCATCTTCAGCTCCACACCGAATTTAAACCAGGCATTGTAAAAATCAAAGCCCACGCCCAAAATACCGTAAACATCACTTTTCAGCAGTTTCACAACTTCCTGGTTCTGGTCATCCTCTTTTTTTGAGTTGGCGGCAAGGTCAACGGTGTACTGGGCCCCTCCTATTATGTAAGCCCTCATGTTGTTCAGTCTTTTCGACTTGTATTTGAAAAGTACGGGGAAATCGACAAAAACAGAGCTAATGTTCTTGTCGATGTCGATGATGGTCTTTTCTTCCTCCCTGTAGCCAAGTATGGAATAGTTCAGATAGCGTTCCCCGAAGGTGAGGGCAGGGACGAACCTCACATTCAAATACCTGCCGAGACGCATATCTCCCACAATGCCAACGTTAAAGCCAAAGGTGGGCCGGCTGTTCACCGCAAGAAGCATCGACGAGTCAACGTTCAGGTCGGGGGTCTGCTCAACTGTGAATATCCTGTAATGGATATCCGAGGCAGGTTTTACGGTGAAATCCATGGTGTTGATCCCCAGGGTGAAACCGAAGTGGTACTGGGCCTGGTCGTACTTGGGAAGATTGAACGGTTTTCTCTTCTGCGCCTGAACATCGCTACCGATCAGAACGAAAACTGCTGCTACAATAAATAAAACGACCTTTCTCAACACTCTTTATAATTTCAGTAATAGTAAACGGAACCCGGCAAGTTTTATTTTGATTGGCAAACTTAAGAATTAAGATCCATTATTCAAGTTCCAGCTTGTCCAGTTCTGCCCTGAACTTTTCAACATCGATCGGTACAACTCCCACCTCTTCGCAAACAAGTCCGCCGGCAAGGTTGGAAACGGCTGCAATATTGTAGGGCTTCATACCGCTTGCCAATGCCAGCGCGGCAACGCTGATAACGGTATCACCTGCTCCTGAAACATCGGAGATCGACCTGATATGCGCCGGGATGGTATGGCGCACAAGCTGGTTATCCTCATCGAAGGAACTTATGAATACACCTGCAGAAGAAAGCGTTGTGAAGACTATCCCAACCTTCTGGTCACGGTGGATCATGTTG
Source organism: uncultured Bacteroidales bacterium (assembly GCA_964644135.1). Classification (GTDB taxonomy): domain Bacteria; phylum Bacteroidota; class Bacteroidia; order Bacteroidales; family JAGOPY01; genus CAZMOK01. Next base: position 2,264 of record CAZXWD010000014.1, read on the forward strand.
GCGGCATTTTCCAGTTCCCAGCTGTTCTCGATCCTGATATCCATTTTCAGGCCTTCACGAAGTTCCTTGAGGTTGGGCTTGAAAAGGGCTACATTCTTGTATTCCCTGAAATTCCTCAGCTTAGGGTCAACAGCCACCGGTATTCCGGCCGAATTGCATTTTTCTGTTATAACGCTTATGATATGCTTTGTCAGAAGGCCCTTGTCATAGTCCTGGAACACAACCACATCTATTTTCTTGTTATCGATGAGTTTGATCACTGTTTCCCTGAAATCAGCTTCATCACCGGGGGCCAGGTCATCCGTAATTTCCTCATCCACCCTGAGCATCTGGTTGCTGTTGCCAAAAACACGGAATTTGGTGGTCGTTATGCGGTCTTTACTACGGATTACGCCTTCGGCGGAAAGATCCTCCGATCTGAGCATTTCAAGGAATTCTCTGCCTTTTGTGTCCTCCCCTATTACGGAGCAAAGAACGGGCCTGGCCCCTAAGGCTTTGAGGTTTAAGGCTACATTGGCAGCGCCTCCCAGGGAGTTGCTTCTTCTTTTCACGGCAACCACCGGCACTGGGGCCTCGGGCGAAATACGGTCAACCTTTCCCCAGAGGTAAGAATCAACCATTACGTCACCAACGACCAGTACTGTTTTATTCTTGAATTTCTCCAGCAACGACATACTGCAACCTGTTAATCAATAAATTTTGGCAAAAGTATAAATTTTCGGCATGCATCCTTGTAAGGGTTCCGGGTGAAGCCGTCAGGCTAATCCAGTTTTGCAAGGGCTTCGATGATGCGATTCAGGGCCACCTCGAGCAATTCCCTTGATGTAGCGTATGATATCCTCACACAGTCCGGGTTTCCGAACGCTTCGCCAGGCACCAGTGCCACATGGGCTTCATCGAGCAGATACATGCAGAGATCCTTTGCATTGCTGATGGTTGTGCCTCCGTTTTTCTTTCCAAAATAAGAAGAGACATTCGGGAACACATAAAAAGCACCCTCCGGCATGTTTGCCTTTATACCGGGTATCCGGCCAAGGTATTCCATCACCAGGTTTCTCCTTTTCCTGAATGTAAAGACCATGTTCCTCACCTCGGTCGATTGCTCCGGGTCGGTTTTCATTGCTTCAAGGGCCGCAAACTGTGATATGGAGCAGGCTGCCGATGTCATCTGCCCCTGCAGCTTGTCACAGGCTTTTGCGAGCCATTCGGGGCCGGCCATATAGCCGAGCCTCCAGCCGGTCATTGCGAATCCTTTGGAAACCCCGTTTACCACAACAACCTGGTCTTTTATCTTTTCAAATTGTGCAATGCTTTCGTGATGGCAGGTAAAATTGATAAGCTCGTAGATCTCGTCGGAGATCACAAAAACATGTTTGTTTTCGGCGATTACCTCTGCCAGGGCTTCGAGCTCTTCTTTTTTGTAAACAGAGCCCGTAGGGTTGCACGGACTGCTGTATATAAGCGCTTTCGTGCGGGGGGTGATGGCTTCCCGCAATTGCTCGGGAGTGATCTTGAAGTTTGTATCAACAGTTGTTGGGATGAACACAGCCGTTCCCCTCGCCAGCTTTATGATCTCCTTATACGATACCCAATAGGGTGCGGGAAGGATCACTTCATCACCGGGCTCCACCAGGCAGATAATGGTGTTTGCAATGGTATGCTTTGCGCCGGCTGAGACAACTATCTGTTGCGGTGAATAATCGAGGTTATTATCTCTTTTCAGTTTGCTGCTGATTGCCTGGCGGAGTTCCGGAAAGCCGGAGACCGGCGGGTAATGTGTCTTATTCTCTTCAATGGCCTGTATAGCTGCAGCTTTGATATGGTCAGGAGTGTTGAAGTCGGGCTCACCGATACTGAGGTTGATAACATCATGCCCCTGCTCTGAAAGCTCCCGGCTTCTCCTGGTCATTGCAATAGTTTCCGATTCGGACAAGTTCCTTATTCTTTGTGCCAGACGTTCCATTAACTGAATGAATTGTAACTGTTAATAAATTCACAAATGTAGAAAAAAGTGATGATATTCGTAAAAGTGGGTGATAGAAATCTTTTGGACTAAAAACAGAATTTTATTTTCCCCCTGAGACTATCGTACCTTCCTACTCCTTACTGGTAGGGAGGGGGGCTGAGGGTGTGGGTATGCTCCCAAAGTTCAGGGTTCTAGAAAAGTGCCCTGGCTTCGTTCTTGATCACTGCCCTGGCCTGTGCAATGGGGTCTTTATCAAGATTCATCCACTTTTCGATGACAAGTTTGGCAAGGCCTGTGGAACTGGGGTCTTCCTTCAGTTCTATGGCTGCTGTATTGATCACTTTTACCAGTTCTTCCCTGGCATTGACAACCATATTCCAGGCCTGGTCAGAAACATAGAGCTGCTGAGAAAGATTATGCTCAAATTCTTCCCTTACGGTCCTCATCAGTGCCCCATGGATCTGATCGGCGCTCATGCCCTGTGAGTGAACCCTGATTACAAGCTGGCCCGGATGGTTCCGTTCAAGGAAAAGTATCAGCCGCTCGTAGGCCTGCAGCCTGAGGTTGATGGAGAACTCCATGGTGTTTCTCTTCAACTCCAGGTTCCTCCTCTTTTGTTCCGTATCCATATAAAACCGGATAATAAGATAAGCTGTTGCAAGCACTACCAGGGAAGGCAGTATGTATTTAAGGATTTCAAGAAAAGTTTCCATTAAACTGTTTTTTGCAGACCACAAAGGTAACAAATCTCAAATCTCAACTCTGAAATAAAAAAAGAGCCACCCCCGGAGGAGCGGCCCTTTGCATATTACCAAAAACTCAGATATGAAGAAACTTTATTACTGCCTTACAAAGATTTTCTTGCTGTATAAGGTCTGTCCTGCTATAAGGTTAATAACATAATATCCTGAAGTCAGTTCAGAAACATTTATTATTTCCCTGTAAAGATTAGCGTTCTGGTTTCCTTTGTCAGACTGGTAAACAATCTTACCGGCAACATCTGTCACCATGATCGAAACCCTTGATCCTTCTTCAAGCTCATAACTGATGTTTACTATATCAGTTGCCGGACTCGGATAGATATTGAATGATGATTCAACAAGCGGCGACTCATCAATTCCTGTGGTGTTGGGCAGCATAAGTGCCGTACCGTCAGGAAGAACCGCAAGCAGGCCGAATGCTTCACCATTGCTGTTATTTTCAGGTGCCAGGAAACCGGATGCAAAAACTGCCACTGCCTGTCCATCGAGCTCAAGGTCTGCAAGCGGAGCGGCAAAGGCCGCAACACCTGTACTGCCTGACTCATCCTGGATCTCAAGCATATAATTAGCTGTTCCCAGTTCAAGGTATGAACCATTGTATTCACCGTAAGAGATATTGTCAACGATTGTACCTGCGCCAACACCGATCTCTGCAACATCCACTGTTGGGGCATCGGTTGAACCATGGAACACGAGTACGTCGGTGTTCATCATTTCGGTTGCTGTTTCACGGGCGCCTGAAAAGACGTAAATGTCGAAAGGCTGCACCGGATCATAACCGCTTGCGCTGACAATACCGTTGGCAACAAGGATGTACTTTTCACCGCCTTCGAGCGTATAGTTGAACGAAGCGATCGGGTTTTCAGGTGATGTACTGTTCTGGTCTTTAATGGCCACTGTGAATTCCTCTCCTGCCGGGGCATCTACAAAAGGAGAAGCGGTACGGAAGGAGAAGTCATCAAGAAAAAGAACATCATCAAGCCATACGTCAACGGTCTCCGCTGCTGCATCTGCAGAATTGTGTACCACCTGTACCCTTGCCGTTGTGATCTCTTCTTGCGGAAGCGCAATGAAGGGTCCGCCTATCGGGAGAACAGCATAGAGGCCAAAAGCTGGTCCGTTGCTGTTATTCCCCGGGTTCAGGAATCCGGATGCAATAACTGAATAAGCGCCACCGCCCAGGTTCAGTGTACCGAATGGAGCTGTGTACTGTGCAAGCACATCTGTTCCTGCTGCGTTCCTCAGTTGAAGTGAATAATCCACTGCGGGAAGCTCAAGATACCCCTGGAATTCTTCGTAAGCCAGGTCGTCAACAATGGTACCTGCGCCAACAAGTACTTCTTTAACGTCAACAGCAGGAGCATCGGTCGAACCGTGGAAAACAAGTACATCTACGTTATCAATTGAAGATGAGATTTCACGTGCCATATCGTAAACGTAAATATCGAATGGCTGATTGGGTTCATATCCCGAAGCGCTAACAATTCCGTTTGCAATAAGGATATACTTTCCATTGCTTTCCAGATTATAAGTGAAGCGTGCCAGTGCATTGGTAGTATCTGTAGAGTTGGGAGGCTGGATGACAATGTCAAAATCAACACCTGCCGGGGCATCAATAAAAGGTGATGCCGTACGGAACATAAAGTCGTCGATCAGGAGCTGGTCGTTTAGCCATACGTCAACAGTTTCTGCTGCTGCATCTGCCGAGTTATGCAATACCTGCACCCTGGCGGTGGAGATCTCTTCGGGGGGAAGCATTACAAGGTCCCCTCCGGTTGGGAGCGCTGCATAAAGTCCGAAGGCAGGTCCGTTATTATTGTTGGCCGGGTTAAGAAAGCCCGATGCCACAACTGCGAGAGCCTGTCCTTCAAGGCCGAGTGTTGCAAGCGGTGCACCGAACTGGGCAACGGTGATGTTTCCTGCCTGGTTACGGATCTGAAGTGAATAATCGGCAGTGGGAAGCTCAAGGTATCCATCGAAATTACCATAGGCAAGGTCATCGACGATGGTGCCTGCGCCTACTGCAACTTCTTTTACATCCACAACTGGAGCATCAGTCGAACCGTGGAATACAAGAACATCAGTATTCAATGTGTCTGAAGCCATCTCACGGCCCATATCATATACATAAATGTCGAAAGGAGTGGCCGGATCATAACCGGTCGGGCTTACAATTCCGTTGGCCACCAGTACATATTTGCTTCCACCCATGAGGTTGTAGGTGAAGCGTGCAAGCGCATTGGTAGTATCTGTTGATGTTGAAGGCTGTATCACGATGTCAAAATCAACACCTGCCGGGGCATCAATAAAAGGTGATGCTGTGCGGAACATAAAGTCGTCGATCAGAAGCTGGTCGTTCAGCCATACGTCAACAGTTTCTGCTGCTGCATCAGCCGAATTATGGATTACCTGCACCCTCGCTGTTGATGGAGTGTTCTGCACAGGAAGAGGGAGGAGCGGTCCACCACTTGGCAGCGCTACCCACAATCCAAAATCAGGTCCGTTACTGTTATTTGTGGGATCCAGGAAACCGGAGGCCACTATAGTTAAAGCAATACCTTCAAGTCCAATAGTTTCCAGCGGTGCTTCATAGGTTGCGACTGTACTCATACCAGTTTCATCCCTGATCTCAAGAACATAATCCTGGGTTTCAAGTTCAAGATACCCTGCGTAGTCACCATACATTAAATCATCCACGATCAATCCGGCGCCAACCCCCACCTCATAAATATCTACAGTCGGGGCGTCGGTTGAGCCGTGATGCACAAGGATATCAGTATTTTCTGGCATATTGGAATATACACGTCCCATGTCATAAATAGCTACATCGAAAGGAATAGAAGGATCATAGCCCGAGGCACTTACAATTCCTTCAGCAACCATAATATATAAACTGTCTTCTTCCAGTAGATAGGTATTTGACCAGATAGGGCTTTCAGGATTAGGACTGTTGGGCCCTGTAATTGAGACGGTAAATTCCACACCGGCCGGCATTCCATATTGAGGCGTTGCAAATCTGAATGGCAGGTCATCATATGCCAGTGCATCATCGATCCACACATCCACGATTGCTGCTTCCGCATCTGCTGAATTATGGATTAACTGGAAATAACCCAAAGGAGTTTGGGGGATTTCAGTCAGTTCTAATAGATCACCACCATCAGCCAATGCAACCCACAACCCGAAAGCTTCGCCATTGCTGTTGTTTTCAGGATTTAAAAATCCGGATGCAACTATGGTAATCGCCTCGCCATCCAGGCCTAAAGTTGATAATGGGGCTTCATAAGTTGCAAACGTTCCATTTACCGGTTCAAAGAGGTTCAGAACCAAATTAGTTGTAGGTATTTCAATGTAGCCTTGATATTCACCATATGAAATATCATCTACTATGGTATTGTAGGGAACCGAAATTTCAACCACATCGATGGTGGGGGCATCCGTTGACCCATGGTGCACCAGTATATCTGTATCACCCGGCGCATTCGCTTCTTCCCGTCCCATATCGTATACATGTATAGTGAAGGGCTGGTTAGGTTCATAACCCGAAGGACTAACGATCCCGTTGGCGATCAATAAATATGTCTCTCCATCAGTAAGTGTGTATGTAAAACGGGCAAGTGCATTTGTTGTATCAGTGCTGTTTGAAGGCTGCACTACAATGTCAAACGCCTCGCCTGCAGGCGCATCAATAAAGGGTGATGCTGTGCGGAACATGAAATCATCAAGCAACAGCCCATCGTTAAGCCATATATCAACTGTCTCTGCTGCTGCATCTGCTGAATTATGTATTACCTGTACCCTCGCCTGCGAAAAGGCCATAACGCTTATAAGCATCGTGGCCAAAAATGAAAGAGTAAATTTTGAAAGTTTCATAATCTTTTGTTTTAAAGGTTTGTATTTGTAAAAAGAAGGCAGTGCAGGTCTTTAGGTGATGTTAGCCAGGTTAGTGTAGCGAGAATTTGCGAGGTAATTATCAACCAAAAACCCTGAGAGATCAACCTGCACGCCTTCGTTCTTTGAATATTATTTAAATACTTTGAATTTTTCCGTTAACTGGTCAGCACCGTTGCTGATCCTGAGTATGTACATTCCTGATGTGAGTCCCGACACGTCAAGATTGTCCTGTACGGTCTCATCTTTCTGTGCGCTAATGACTTTAGAGTAGACTTTTGTCCCTACCAGGTTAAAAACATCAACTGTCACGTTTTGTTCAAGTTTGGATGTGAACTGTACGTTAAGTGTGTTGACTGCGGGGTTTGGATAGAGGCTGAATGCCTCATCAGTCAGTGATTCTTCTTCCAGGCCTGTAAGCAAGCTGGGCAGTTCTATCAGCTCACCGCCAGAAGGCAAGGCAACCCAGAGTCCGAAATCAGCTCCGTCGCTGTTGGCCGAAGGATTCAGAAAACCTGAGGCCAGTACACTGATTGCATATCCGTCGAGACCAAGACCTGAGAGCGGCGCATTGTAAGTGGCTACGGTCTGGGTACCTGATTCGTCACGGATCTGAAGCGAATAATAGTCGGTTGGGAGTTCAAGATATCCCCTGAAATCACCATACATAAGGTCATCGATTATCAGTCCGGCACCTGCTGCCACTTCAAAAACGTCAACTGTCGGGGCATCCGTTGAGCCGTGGAATACCATTACATCGGTATTGCTCATTTCGGTTGCCATTTCACGGGCGCCGGGGAATACCCAGATATCAAAAGGTACTGCCGGGTCATAACCGCTGGGGCTTACGATACCGTTTGCTACGAGGATATACTTTTCTCCTCCCATTAAGTTATAGGTGAAAGATGCCAGCGGGTTCTCTGCACTTGTGCTGTTTGCAGGCTGGATAGCAACCTCAATATTTTCATTCGCCGGCACGTCAACAAAAGGAGTGGCCGTGCGGAACATGAAGTCGTCGATGAGCATTTCACCGTTCAGCCATACATCCACAGTTTCTGCTGCCTGGTCGGCTGAATTATGGATTACCTGTACCCTGGCCGTTGAGATCTGCTCCTGGGGAAGCTCGATCAGGGCACCGCCTGTTGGCAGTGCAGCCCAAAGTCCGAACTGGGCCTGTGCGGCAGAGACAGGGGCCAGGAAACCGGAGGCTACTATTGTCACTGCCTGGCCGCCGGCATTGTAAGTTTCAAGTGGGAGTGCATATTGTGCAACCTTGTTGGTTCCCGAAGCATCCCTTATCTGAAGGGAATAATTATCCACCGGAAGGGGGAGGTAACCGGTAAAGTCGCTGTACTCAAGGTCGTTCCAAACCTGCTGGGACCCATCGGATACTTCGAAAAGATCCACGGCAGGGGCATCGGTTGAACCATGGAAAATAAGCACATCCACATTTTCAGCATTCTGTGCCGTTTCACGTGCCGGTGCATAGGGATAAAGGTTGAACAGTACATCTTCATTTTCCGGAGTTATCAGTCCGTTTGCAATAAGGATATATTTTTCAGCTCCTTCGAGCACGAAATCAAACGTGGCAACAGGGTTGTCAGCGCTTACGCTGTTCGGCGGAAGAATGGAGATCTGAAGTTCCCTGTCTGCGGGTGCATCTATGAAAGGGGTTGCTGTGCGGAACTCAAAGTTATCGATGAGCATCTCGCCATTCAGCCATACATCAACTACTGAGGCACCTGGATCAGCGCTGTTATGAATTACCTGTACCCTTGCTGTTGAAATATTTTCCTGCGGAAGCGGTATCAGGTCGCCACCCGAGGGAAGTGCAACATAGAGTCCGAAAGCCGGACCGTCGCTGTTTACTGAAGGGTTAATGAAACCTGAGGCCACAATGGAAAGGGCCTGTCCGGCCAGTCCGAGCCCTGCAATAGGTGCCCTGTACTGGGCAATGATATCGGTTCCTGTCTGATCCCTGAGCTGGAGAGAAAAGTCAGCCTGGGGCAGCTCAAGGTATCCCTGGAAATCGGTATATGCGAGGTCATCAACAATGGTTCCCGCACCAACTGCCACCTCTACAACATCAACCACCGGGGCATCTGTTGAGCCGTGGAATACGAGAACGTCGGTGTTGCTCATCATCGAAGCATACTCACGTGCCATATCATAAACGTAAAGGTTGAAAGGCTGGAAGGGTGTATATCCATCGGGGTTGATCAGCCCGTTGGCAATCACCTGGTATACTTCTCCGCCTTCGAATGCAACATTGAAGGTGGCAACCGGGTTATCAGCCGATGTGCTGTTGGACGGGAGAATATCGATTTCAAGCTCCACGCCTGCAGGTACATCAACATAAGGAGTTGCTGTCCTGAAACCAAGATCATCAACAAAAAGTACATCGTTTACATAAATATCTACAACCTTTGCCAGTTCATCTGCCGAGTTGTGTACGATCTGTACCCTGGCTGTTGAAATAGGCTCGACAGGCAGTGGTATTAAGTCGCCACCTGCTGCTGTGGCTGCCCAGAGACCGAAGGCCGGACCGTTGCTGTTATTGCCCGGATTCAGGAAACCGGAGGCCACAACAGTGAGCGCCTGGCCGAAGGTTCCAAGTTCTTCCAGCGGAACACCGTACTGGGCCACTATAGTTGAGCTGTACATGTCCCTAACCTGGAGTGAGTAATTTGCTGTAGGGAGTTCGAGATACCCGGCAAAATCCGAATAATCAAGGTCATCTACGATCAGTCCGGCAGGAACGGCAACTTCCTGGATGTCCACAACCGGGGCATCAGTGGCGCCGTGAAATACCAGGATATCGGTATTCTGTCCCACTGTGGCTGCCTCACGTCCCATGTCGTAAACATAGAGATCGAATGCCTGGGAAGGATTGTATCCGGTCGGGCTTACAATTCCGTTCGCGACCACAATATAAGTCTGTCCGTCCTCGAGAAAGAAGTCGAACGATGCAACCGGTTCGGTTTTGGCATCGCTGTCGGGACCTTTAATATATATGTTGAATTCTTCACCTGCCGGGGCATCTATAAAAGGTGTGGCAGTCCTAAATTCAAAATCGTCGATAAGAAGAACGTCGTTTAACCAAACGTCAACAACGCTGGCAGCTTCGTCTGCCGAGTTGTGAATAACCTGTAACCTGGCCTGACCACTGACTGCAGCGGTGAACATTATTGCCAGTAAAGTTAAGAGGGTAAATCTGAGAGTTTTCATAGTTAATAATTTTATAGTTAATATTATATTCTCTTTATGCCTCTTTAAACATCACAACAAACAATAATGTTCAACTATTTTTTGTTTTTGTTAAACATAATTAGTGCTATATTTTTTTATTAATTTGATTATTAGTCTTTTATCTATTAATGCAAGTTTATATGTTTAAATTATTTAACATTTTATTAAACATTTGTATTTCCGATCCGTTTTATCGAAAACATTTATTTGAATGAAACAGTTGATCACTAAACAAAAGCTTCCTATCTCACTGGACGAGGCATGGGATTTCTTCTCCAGCCCCGGGAACCTGGAAGAGATCACTCCGCAGGACATGAGGTTCATTATAAAAAATAATCCTCCGGAAAAGATGTATGCCGGGATGATCATTACTTATAAGGTAACTCCCCTCTTCAATATCCCTCTCGACTGGACCACGGAGATAACCCATGTCCAGGAGCCTTTTTTCTTCATTGACGACCAGAGATCAGGCCCTTTCAAGACCTGGCACCATCAGCATCATTTCAGGGAAATAGAAGGCGGGGTTGAAATGACCGATATTGTTACTTATGCTGCCCCTTTTGGTATATTAGGGAGAATTGCTGAAAAGCTGATCGTTGATAGAAAAGTAAAAGGTATTTTCGACTTCAGGTACAAGCTGCTGGAAGAAAGATTCGGTACTCTTTAACTAATATCCTTCCTCTTTAATAATATTCAGGGTTTTTTGATTTGCTTTTCCCTAATTTATCTCAGCAGGATTTTGTATATTGAAACTTTCAACTTTTACATTGAAACCTGTAATTTGAAACTTCATGAGCACTACTCGTCTTATCCTTGTTGATCAGCTTAACAGGAACCATAGCTGGTTCAGTAAAAAGGACAAGGACATCCTTTACGTTATGATGGAAATCATGCCAGAGGCTACTTATGTGCGGCATCATGTTCAAAAGCTTATCGGTTATTTCGCGGCAATGAGAAACTTTGCAGGCGAACTAAAGAAAGAGGGCCACAGGGTGCTGTATATAAAGCTTGATGATGATGGGAACAGGCAGTCGTTTGAAGGTAACCTGCTGCAGACGATCAGGGAAAACCACACATCTAAGTTCGAGTACCAGATGCCTGATGAGTGGAGGCTCGACAAACTACTGATAGAACTGTGCTATAACCTTGATATCAGTTCAGAAGTTTATGACAGCGAACATTTTTACACCACACGCAGTGAGCTGGGCGATTTCTTCAGGGGCAAGAAAAGCTACCTGATGGAATCCTTTTACAGGCATCTCAGGAAAAAACACGGGATAATGATCGCTGACGGAAAGCCGGAGGGCGGAAAATGGAATTTCGACAAGGAAAACCGCAATAACCTGGAAAAAGGCATGAAAGTACCTCCTCCCCTGCTTTTCGATCATAACCAAAGCGATATATTCAATATGCTGCGCAAAATGGAGGTGCCGTACTTCGGTGAGGTCGATCCGGGTTCTTTTAACTGGCCGGTAAACCGGGACGAGTCGCTTGAACTGCTCCAATACTTTTTTAAGGAGCTGCTTCCTTTTTTCGGCACATACCAGGATGCCATGGACAGCCGGTACCGGTACCTTTTCCACAGCCGAATCTCCTTTTCCCTTAACACAAAAATGATAAGTCCGGATGAAGTCGTGAAATCAACCATTGACCACTGGAAGGCCAATCCTTCTATCAGGATCAACCAGGTGGAAGGCTTTGTAAGGCAAATACTCGGATGGAGGGAATACATGAGGGGTATTTACTGGGAAAAAATGCCCGGTTTCGCCTCTATGAATTTCTTCAGCAACAAAAAAAAACTGCCGCAGTTTTACTGGACGGGCGATACCCGCATGAATTGCCTCCGCCAATCGATTGGCCAGTCGCTCGAAAATGCCTACGCCCATCATATCCAGCGCTTGATGGTAACGGGAAATTTTGCCTTGCTGGCAGGTGCAGACCCGGATGAAGTCGACCGCTGGTACCTTGGTATTTACATGGATGCCATCGAATGGGTGGAAATAACCAATACCAGGGGAATGAGCCAGTTTGCCGATGGCGGGATAATAGCTACCAAACCATATGTATCGTCGGCCAACTACATTAACAAAATGAGCGATTACTGCAGTAACTGCAGCTATGACCCCAAAAAGAAGACCGGGGAAAATTCATGTCCTTTCAACTCGCTGTACTGGGCTTTTATGGAACGGAACCGAAACAAGCTTGAAAACAATCCACGGATAGGAATGATCTACAGGACCTGGGACCGGATGGCGGCAGAGAAAAAATCGGATATACTCGATCAGGCGGAAAAGTACCTCGGGGATATAGGTTCTCTTTAAAAAAAATTAGGCCGTTCCCTTAAAAGGGAAACGGCCTGGTAGTTATAGTGTACCTTAAAGGTTAGTTCTGATAATCCTTCAGCGAGTCCATCAGTTTCCTTCTTCCGAAGAAAATCCTGCTCTTCACCGTACCTATCGAGATATCGAGCTCTTCGGCAATCTCTTTGTACTTGAAACCCTTTGTGTGCATCTCGAACGGGATCCTGTGATCGTCTTCCAACTTGTCGATGCTCTTCCTGATCTCTTTTTCTGAGAACTCAGAATCGGGTGCTATGGGCGACTCCTGGCTATTGTTAAGATAGTAAAGGTTATCTGTTGTGTCGATAATTGTACGTGCCTTAACATTCCTCCTGTAGTTATTGATGAAGATATTCTTCATTATAGTAAATAACCAGGCCTTGAAATTTGTCTGGTGCACAAACTTGTCGCGGAAGGTTAAAGCTTTTAGCATAGTTTCCTGGACGAGATCCTGTGCATCCTCGTAGTTATTATTTGTGAGTTTCCTCGCGAAGTACTCAAGGTAGCTTTGCATTTCGAGAAGTTTGGTGTTGAATTCTACTGTAGACATATCTTTAAGGTTTTTAAAAGTTCGATGTTTAAGTTTTGTTGAAGCAAAGTTAAACAAAAAAAAACACGCTTGTCAAGTAAAATCCAATATTATTTATAATTATTTTAAATAAACTTTTATATATATCTGTATTTCAATTATATAGACTTGTTTACTTTTTTACAGAAAAGATTAAACATTGTTAACGAATGTTAAACATTCTAACGTATCGGATTAAACAATATATGAATTACATATTACTTAATAGGTACAAAATGATTGTTGAACAGGCCAGTAAGGAAGAAACAGGAGAAATAATAAAAGAAAAGGATCAGAGGCTTGCAAGAAGGTCGTCCCTGAAACTCATGGCGGAATCAACACGTATCAGGTTGCCGGGCATGTTTTTGGGGAGATTTTGGGTCTGGTAGCCGGTCACAAGTATGGTGGTATCCTTGAAATCCGTTGTAAGCTGCCTCACGTAGGTTTCCAGCTTCCCGGTTTCTATTGCAAAAGAAAAAGAAGTGAAGAGATAATCAGCATTGTGGATCTCATGTACCCTGCGAATGTCTTCATAAGGTACATTCTGGCCAAGATAAACCACCTTGTGCCCACGTGACTTTACCAGGTAATTGTACATCAACAGGCCAAGCTCATGCATCTCCCATTCGGGAAGGAAAATGACAAATGTCTTGTAATCCTTTTTCAGGCTCTGATGGGCACCATCAATGGCAACATACATCTTTTGTTTTACCAGATTGGAAATGAAGTGTTCCTGTGCAGGGTTGATGGTACCGGTCTGCCAGAGTAACCCTATCTTGTCGAAGAACGGATAAATAACATTGAACACGCTGTTCTCAAAACCTTCCTTTATAATAATAGAGGTAAGGATCTTGTCGAACTTTGATTCATCCATCTCGATCATGGCAACAATGAGCTTTTCGATATGCGTATCGTACCCGTTCTCAACATAAGCGATTTCCTGGATCTTCTCAGTCAGCTCATCGTGAGAAAGGGCAGCGATCTTTGAGATCTTATGACCATGTTTAACAAGAGTGGATATATTCATCAGCCTCTTAAGGTCACTATCGCAATAATAACGGATATTGGAATCGGTACGCATCGGCTTGACGATACCGTACCTCTTTTCCCATATACGAATGGTGTGGGCTTTGATACCCGTTATTTTCTCCAGATCTTTTATTGAATAGTTCGACATAGTTGATCGCTAAGTAACATAATTCAAACAAGACTGAGTATATATTGTTCAGGGTTTTGTTAACTTTTTATTGAAAAATGTTAAACATTATTTTCCCTGTTTACTAAACCGGGCTCCCACTGGTTCCTAATATTTTATATTTGTACTCCGAAAGGTAAGAATTTGAGCAGGACAATATCTATAATAGGAGCCGGCAAAGTAGGATCATTCCTGGCGCATTCGTTCATCAGGGCTGGATTCCGGATAGCTGAAGTTTACAGCCGGTCGCAGGATCCGGCAAAGGCCCTCGCAAAAAAAACGGGCTCAAAGGTTGCCGTTGATGTT
>CAZXWD010000014.1:16638-27420 GCA_964644135.1 uncultured Bacteroidales bacterium
GAGGCCTCCGGCAAACAGGCCCTGGAACTCCTCAACGAAGCAGCATCGGGAATTACAACAAATATCTTTCATCTTGATTCAGAGCAAAGACGAATAGCGCACATCGCCGCAGTATTTGCCTGTAATTTCACCAACCATTTGTATAAGGTGTCCGCTGACATCCTGCAGGGTTATGGGTTGCCATTCGATCTCCTGCGGCCGCTGATAAAAGAAACAGCAAGAAAAGCCCTTGAACATACCCCCGGTGAAATACAGACAGGGCCGGCAGCCAGGGAGGACATAGAAACGATCAAAGCTCATCTGGAGCTTTTGAAGGATGAACCGGAACTCAAAGATCTTTATGCACGGCTCAGTAAAATGATAATAAGAAAATATACCGGAAAAGATGTCGAATTATAAATCGTACCTGAAAAATATTACAACCTTCGTCTTCGATTACGACGGGGTCCTTACAAACGGCATTATTACCCTTAATGAGCACGGGGAACCATTCCGAACGGCAAATGTGAAAGACGGATACGCCCTGCAACTTGCAGTTAAAAACGGCTATCACGTTGCAGTTATCTCAGGTGGACGTTCCGAAACGATCGTAAAAAGAATGATCGCGCTGGGCGTCGACCAGGTTTTTGTTGGGGTAGAAAGCAAAATCGAGGTATTTCACGAATACCTGGAAGAAATTGGTGAAACGCCCGATAAGGTACTCTATATGGGGGATGATATCCCTGACCTCAAATGCCTCAGGGAATCCGGGCTCTCCGCCTGTCCTTCGGATGCAGTCGGTGAAGTAAAGGCTGTGGTTGATTACATATCCCCTGTAAAAGGTGGAGAAGGATGTGTAAGGGACGTGATCGAGCAGGTGCTCAAAATTTCGGGAAAGTGGATGACTGATGGTGCTTTTACCTGGTAATAATGATAGCATACCTGAAAATAATTAGACCGGTTAACCTTGGCATAATTGTGCTCTCACAGTTTCTTCTCAGGGAAATGGTTTTTGTGCCGTTACTGAAGATATCAGGCACCG
Source organism: uncultured Bacteroidales bacterium (assembly GCA_964644135.1). Classification (GTDB taxonomy): domain Bacteria; phylum Bacteroidota; class Bacteroidia; order Bacteroidales; family JAGOPY01; genus CAZMOK01. The sequence continues at coordinate 17,660 of CAZXWD010000014.1, forward strand.
CACCACAACTGGACGGCTGGCAATTCCTTCTCCTCGTGTTGTCAACAGTATTGATCGCTGCTGCCGGATATGTAATAAATGACATAAATGATACCGGCATGGATTCCATCAACAAGCCTTCAAAGGTCATTGCAGGCAGGATGATCCCGCTGACCAGGGCGAAGAACTATTACTATGCCCTTAACGCTGCAGGCATATCGGCCGGTATTGTGCTCAGCTACACTATTGGAAAGTGGGAACTATCCATCCTCTTTCTGATCATATCCACAATGCTTTATTATTACACATACAAATACCAGTACCTGACCTTCTGGGGCAATTTTACGGTTTCACTTCTCGCCGGGGCAACCATTGGCATTATATGGCTCTTCGAGTTTTTCGCTTTCAGGAAAGACCCTGAGATGTTTGTCGAAGCGTTCCATGCATTCAGGTACCTGAACATTTTCACTGCAGCCTATGCCATCTTTGCCTTCCTCTCCAACATGAGCAGGGAGATCACCAAAGACATTCAGGATCGCTCGGGCGATGCAAAAAACGGCTGCAGGACCATCGCGGTCAGGTACGGTGAATCTACAGCAAGGATCACAGTTACAATGGTCAATGTACTTATAATCTCAGGTTTGATTATTTTCCAGATATGGTTATTCGAGAATAATTACATGAAATTAATGTGGAGCCTGATAATTCCACAGGTGCTGGTGGCCGTTGCAACAGTACTGACATTTTTCCCTGAAACAGGAAAAAATTACAGGATACCCGGGAACCTGATGAAAGTTTCCATGCTTACAGGGTTAATAACCATGGTTTTTGTGTATATTAGATAAAATGTTACTCCTGAGAGAAAAACTGAAAGAGAAAGAGCTGATTTTGGGTACCAGATCACCAAGACGTCATCAGTTGATGCGCCAGCTCGGGATCCCTTTCAGGATAGTCATACGATCAGTTAAGGAGAACGGCCCGGAAGGAATAACCGGAGAAGAACTGGCCTGTTACCTGTCGGAACTTAAATCCGCAGCATATGCCCCGGAGCTCTCTGATCCGAAAAATATTGTCCTCACCGCCGATACTATAGTCTGGATGGAAGACAGGTCGCTCGACAAACCTGAAAATCCCTATGAAGCTGCCGAAATGCTCGCTCAGCTTTCAGGAAAAAAACACCAGGTTATAACCGGCGTTACCCTGGCCTGCGGAAACATCAAAAAAACCTTTTGTGCATCCACCGACGTCTGGTTCAAGGAGCTCACGGAAGCAGAGATCAATTACTATGTTGATGAATTCAACCCTGTTGATAAAGCCGGTGCTTACGGAGTTCAGGAATGGATTGGGATCATTGGCATTAAAAGGATCGAGGGATCGTATTACAATGTGGTTGGGTTACCTGTTCAGATGGTGTACGAAGAGTTTTGGAATTTGGTTGAGAACATGGGAAAAGAAAAGGGAATGGAGCCCGGTCACTTGTAGATCAGCCCAATTGAAGCCCGTCGAGCTTACTTCACTTTAATATGGTCACCTCTTAACGAAAATGTCTAATTTTGCATATTCTTTGATCATTTATGGAGTCAGATAAAAAGCCCACTATATTTATTGTTAACGATGACGGGGTATTTGCCCCCGGCATCAGGAAACTTATTTCCCTGGTAAGAAAAGTGGGAAATGTGGTGGTTATGGCGCCCGACAGCCCGATGTCGGGAACAGGCCATGCCATTACCACGAGGCACCCTCTGCGAGTCAGAAAGCTTGCAGAAGAGGAAGGATACCGGGAATACAGTTGCAACGGCACACCGGTCGATTGTGTTAAGCTGGGAGAGCAGGTTGTGCTGGAAGGCAAGCCCGATCTCATGGTCTGCGGAATAAACCACGGCTCGAACGCAGCGATCAATATTGTTTACTCAGGCACCATGGCAGCAGTGATCGAAAGCGCCATTGGCGGGGTACCGTCCATCGGTTTTTCACTGCTCAATTATAGTATGAATGCCGATTTCAGCGGTGTGGACGAGTACGTTTTGCGTATCTGCAGAAAGGTGCTCAGCGAGGGCCTGCCAGAGGGCGTTTGCCTGAACGTCAATTTTCCCGATGTGAAGGGTTCCGATATCAAAGGGATCAAGGTCTGCCGCCAGGCAAAATCAAGGTGGATCGAAGAGTTTGACATACGAAAAGACCCCCAGAACAATAAGTATTACTGGCTGACAGGAGTATTTGAAAAGCTTGACGACACCGAAGATACTGATGAATGGGCCCTTGACAACAATTACGTATCGCTGGTACCCATACAATTCGACTTCACAGCTTACTCAGCACTTCCATCAATAAAAAAATGGGACCTTGATGCTTAAAAAGGACTCATTATGGCTTGGCATATTGATTGGCATCGTTTCCCCGTTTATTTTCTACGGCTTCCTGGTACTGGTGAATCTTGTTATTTCCGGCTTATTCAGTGAAGACCGGGAAATTAAAAAAAATACAATGTTCCTGCTGAGCATTTTCATAAACCTTCTGCCGATCAGGATCTATTTTGTATCATTGAAAATGGACAATACCGGCAGGGGTATACTGCTTATAACTTTTGCCCTTATGCTGCTCTTCTTTATATTGATCAGTCCTCTCAGATGAAATACTATATCATTACCGGCGAGGCTTCGGGCGACCTTCACGGCTCCAACCTCATGAAAGCGATCCTGGAGAAAGACGGGGATGCTGAATTCAGGTTCTGGGGAGGCGACCGCATGAAGCAAGCGGGAGGCGATATGGTGATGCATTACCGCGACCTGGCATTTATGGGCTTCATAGAGGTGGCTGCCAATATAAAAACTATACTGCGAAACTTAAAGCTTTGCAAGAGAGATATTCTGAGCTATCAACCCGACGCGGTCATCCTTATCGATTATCCCGGTTTCAACCTCCGGATTGCTGACTTCACGCATAAAAAGGGGTTCAAGAATTTCTACTACATCTCACCCCAGGTGTGGGCATGGAAAAAATCAAGGATATACCAGATCAAAAGAACCATCGACAAGATGTTTGTTATCCTTCCTTTTGAAAAAGATTTCTATGCCCGGCACAATGTGGAGGTTGAATTTGTGGGGCATCCCCTCCTCGATGCAATTACAAAGGATGACATCCGGGAAAACCCGGAAGGCAGCCCGGATAAACCTGTTATCGGGATATTGCCCGGCAGCCGGAAACAGGAGATAATGCGAATGTTGCCTGTAATGCTCAAAATGGGGCCTGAATTCCCCGGTTACGACTTTGTCGTGGGTGCTGCCCCATCAATTGAAGATGAATTTTATTTTGAACTGGCCGGTAATAATATAGTACTTTCCAGGGAGGGATCCCTTAATCTGCTGAGGAAGAGTTCTGCCGCCATAGTGACTTCCGGTACGGCAACCCTTGAAACTGCCATGATGAACGTCCCTCAAGTAGTGTGTTACAAGGGCAGCCTGGTGTCTTACCTTATAGCCAGGTGGTTGGTCAGGGTACCTTTCATCTCACTTGTCAACCTGATTTCCGGTAAAGAAATTGTAAAGGAGTTGATCCAAAATGACTTTACAAGGGCAAACCTTAAAAAAGAACTTGAGAAGATACTCCAGCCGGACAAAAAAGATGAGATGAAGCAACATTATACTGAATTACGGAAAAAACTTGGCGGGCCCGGGGCATCTCAAAAAACTGCGACAGAGATCATCAATTACATCCGCGAAATAAGCAGATAAAATCCCCGGTCATCAGTAAGTATTCTGCCGCAATTTTTCTTCAAATCGTTGCAAGTATGGAATTTTTATCTATCTTTGCACCCTCAATTTTGAAAATATTTATTTGAGATATGGCAAACCACAAGTCAGCATTAAAGAGAATCAGGTCGAGCGAAAGGAGAAGGGTACGTAACCGTTACCAGTACAAAACAGCCCGCAATGCGGTAAAAAGGTTCCGTTCGCTCGAAAGCAAAAAGGAAGCTGAAGAAGCCTTCCCAAAGCTGGTAGGCATGATCGACAAGCTTGCCAAAAATTCGATAATCCATAAGAACAAGGCAGCCAATCTTAAGTCGAAGCTAGCCAAGAAGCTTAACACACTTTCGTAAAGAAATTTTATTCGATCCTGAAAAGCCTCTTCCGGAAATCCGGGAGAGGCTTTTTCATTTAACATGGAACGTGGAGCATGGATCCTGGATCATGTACCATTTTCTTCAGGGGTTATGGAGTTCAGTTAAGTCTGTGTAAATGATCCTTTTGAAAAAAAATTTAAAAAAAACCGTGTTTTCAACAGTCATTTTTGCCTTGCCCGCCGATAAATGCCTTGCTATGGATAAATACAACAATCAAAACATCATCAAGAACTGGGCGGAAGAAGACAGGCCACGCGAAAAACTGATCCTGAAAGGCAAGGCTACGCTGACTGATGCAGAGCTCATTGCGATCCTGCTCGGCTCGGGAACCAGGAAGCTTTCAGCAGTCGACCTGGCCAAAAACCTGCTGGAGAATGCATCCAACAATCTTTCAGAGCTTTCGGCAATGGGGTTCCAGGAACTCAAGAAGATCAAAGGGATTGGCAATGCCAAAGCGCTGAATATCATTGCTGCCCTTGAACTGGGAAAAAGAAGACGGAGCGCGGAGGCCCTGACCCGTGAAAAGATCACTTGCAGCAGGGATGTTTATGAGATCATGCAAGGCGACCTCTCCGATGAACCGTACGAAGCTTTCTGGATAATCCTCCTCAATCGGTCGAACAGGATGATAAGGAAGATCTGTGTAAGTGAAGGTGGTTTGTCGGGCACGGTGGCCGATCCGAAAAAGATCTTTAAAATGGCCATCGAGACCCATGCCTCTGCCATGATCCTTTCCCACAACCATCCCTCGGGAAACGAAAAACCGAGCGAGGCGGATATAAGGCTTACCCGGAAAATGAAAGAGGCTGGTACGCTGCTCGACCTGCCTGTGCTCGACCACCTGATCATTGCCAGGGACAGGTTCTATAGCTTTGCTGATGAAGGGATGCTGTAGGATTGCGCGATTGAAGAATGAACGATTGAGCGATTGGATTTGCTGTGTTAATCGACGAGTTTGAGCTCACCTTTGTTCTCAATGCACTCAATCACCTTTTTCTTGAACTTCCAGCATGTCATCTGGCGGGTGTCAAACTGTCGTGAAAGTTCGTAGGTTGAGGTTTCCGGAACATGACAAAGCCTGTAGGCCATCCTGAAAGCATCTGTCAGCGGGATCTTGCAGCCATGGAAAATAGTATGGGAGGTGGCCGATTCCTCCCTCTTGCACCGGGTGCAACGACGCGAATGGGGCTTCCTTCCCTTACAGTAATTAGTATGTCCGCAGTGGCGACATACAAAACCATCTTCCCATTTCTTTACCGCAAGATACTCAAGACACTTCTCCTCTGTGTCGAATAACTCGGTAAAACCCTTTATATCCATCTTCTTTATCAGTGCTTCCACCTTATTAATGTTTACCGGGCCTGTTAGTATAAACCTTTAACAATAAACCAACAAAACGGTATAAATTTTGTTACAAAGATAATAAAAGTGATATTAATGCGATTTAACAAAAAAGTTTTTATACTTTTGCACGCAAATTGTTAATCTATTAATCAGGAAAATTGTATGAAAAATCTTAGCTATATCTTACTTCTGACCGCAGCGCTCTTAACCGGATGTTCAGGCACAGCCGGGGATAATTCCGGTGAAAAAGCAAAAAGCGACTTACAACTTACCTCCGGTGGGGATGAAGGCGAAAAAGCCGAAGGCAAGCCCATAAAGCTGGATAAAGAGTCGTTCAAGCAACTTGTGATGGATTATGAGAAAAACCCGAAACAATGGGTGTATGAAGGTGACAAACCTGCAGTTATCGACTTTTATGCCGACTGGTGCAAACCATGCCGCATGATCGCCCCAATATTGGAAGAGTTGGCTGCTGAGTATAAAGACGATATTGTGATTTATAAAGTGGATACCCAGGTTGAAAAGGAACTCGCTTCGGTTTTTGGCATCCAGAGCCTGCCTACCGTTGTGTTCGTGCCGCTCGAAGGTAACCCTTCAGCCCAGAAAGGTGCACTCCCTAAAGATTCATATAAACAGATAATAGATAGCTTTTTATTGAAAAAGACAAATCAACAGAATTAGAATATTAACAGGAGGATTTTTTAATGGAACATTTGACGAAACAGACATTTTTAGAAAAAGTATTCAATTTCGAACAGAATAAAGACTGGAAATTTGAAGGGGAGCTTCCCTGCCTGATCGACTTTTACGCCGACTGGTGCCAACCCTGCAAAATGGTTGCACCAATACTGGAAGAACTGTCCGAAGAGTACAAGGGAAAGATCAACATCTATAAGATCGACACTGAATCGGAACAGGAGCTTGCCGCGGCATTCGGTATCAGGAGCATCCCGTCACTGCTGTTCTGTCCTAAAGACGGACAACCGCAGATGGCAATGGGCGCCCTTCCGAAAGATACATTCAAAAAAGCGATCGACGATATACTTTTGAAGGAAGAGACAAAAGCTAACTAATTCTTTATTGAACATTGCAAACCCAAAATCATGAAAGTGCAGCCATAACGGCTGCACTTTTTTTATTTTTACACCTGCAGTGAACCACAAGTCAAATGAAATAGAAACCATCTTGTTATCCACGGCTTATTTCCCGCCAATAGCTCATTTTGCAGCTCTTGCCGGGGAACAGACAGTGGTGATGGAAACGCAGGAGACCTATCCCAAGCAGACTTTCCGTAACAGATGTACCATCTATTCGGCCAACGGTCCACTTACGCTGTCATTGCCTGTTACACGCCCGAATGGAAATCATACCGTTGTTACAGATGTGGAAATAGCAACCGGTGTCTCCTGGCAGTTGCAACACTGGAGGGCCATTGAATCAGCTTACAACCCCTCCCCTTTCTTCCTCTATTACAAGGAAGAGATCAAGCCTTTCTTTTCAGCCAGTGCAGGGGGCAACCTCTTCAATCACAACCTGGAGATCATAAGATCCCTCTGTGAAATAACCGGAATTGAAGCAGATATTGCTTTTAACGAATCGTATGAGAAAGACCCGTCAGCGCAGGTCGACTCCAGGCACCTTACATCCAGGAATCAAACTAACCGGCGGTCAATGCCTGAATACCCGCAGGTTTTCAGTGAGCGCTACGGCTTTATTCCCAATCTCACCATCCTCGACCTTCTTTTCAACCTGGGGCCGGATACAAAGGACTACCTTAAGAAAGTGTCTGTTAGTATATTTTAGGAGTAGGAGTAGGAGTAGGAACAGGAGTAGGAGTAGGAACAGGAGTAGGAGTAGGAAAATAGGAGGTTAAGAGGTTAAGAAAATAAGACGGGAGGGCTATTAGAGTTTAGTGCTTAATGTTTAGTGTTGAGTGTTTAATGGTTTTATATTTCACCCATTTTCCCATTCACGACTCACGATTCACGTATTATATCGCAGTCTGGTTCTTGTACCCTCCCCCTGGCTTCGCCTTCCCCCTCCCTGCTAGCAGGGAGGGGGACCGAGGGGGTGGGTAAAAAAAGACAATAAAGACAATTCTGACAATTCTGATAATAATCCAAAAGCCATCAGCAAACAGCCAGTAAAATCAGTACTGATCTCAACTCTAAAACCTGAATTATTCCTCCGGGTAAGCGATCCTGACGTGGTAAATGTTCTTCATCTTCTTCTTCAGGATCTTCTTGATGGTGGTAATATCCCTCAGAGTGATATCAGAATTGATGAACTGGTCGGTTTCGACCTGTTTGGTTATAATACCCTCTACAAGATTGTTGATTGCCTCCTCATCGGGCTTTTTCAGGCTCCTTGAAGCGGCTTCAACCGAATCGGCCATCATCAGTACGGCTGTTTCACGTGAGAAAGGTATTGGGCCGTGATAAGAAAAGGTCTTCTCATCAACCTCCTCATCAGGGAAATCCTTCTTTTGTTTAATGTAGAAGTATTCCACTTTCCGGGTGCCGTGATGGGTCCTGATAAAATCGATGATCTCTTCGGGCAGATTGTTCTTTTTGGCCATCTCGATGCCGTCGAGAACATGGCTGATTATGATATTGGCGCTCTCCTCGTAGGTAAGCTCGTCGTGGGGGTTTACGCCTGTCGACTGGTTTTCCACAAAATATAGGGCGTTGTTCATCTTCCCGATATCATGGTACAAAGCCCCTACCCTGACCAGCAAGGCTTTGCCCCCGATCTCATAGATGGCTTCCTCAGCCAGGTTGGCTACCTGGATCGAATGCTGAAATGTACCCGGCGCTTTCTGGGCGAGATCGCGCAGCAATTTGTTGTTGGTGTTCGAAAGCTCAATAAGGGTGATGTCGGTTATCATCCCGAAAATCTTTTCAAGAATGTAAATGAGCGGGTAAGCAAAGAGAATAAGGAAGGAACTTCCGGCAAAAATGGCATAATTAACCGGCTCTATGCTTGTAATATCACCCTCTTCTATTAGTGCCTTGCCTGTATAGACGAGTGAGTAAGCAAAGAATATCCACATTGAAGCAATGAATATCTGTCCCCTTCTTTCAAAATTATACAAACTGAAAATGCCCGCGAAACCTGCTATCAGTTGCATGAACACGAACTGGAAGCTGTCGGGTACCAGGAAACCGGCGAGTATAACAGTGATAAGGTGAACATAAATAGCAAGCCGTGTATTGAAAAATGCACGTATAACGACAGGCACCAGGCAGAAAGGGATCAGGTACAGGTAATCGGGCTGGTAGGTAACCACCAGGTCGGTACCGATGATAGTAATGACAGTAACAGACAGGATAAGCACAAGTTTCTTGTTGCTTGAAGCGATGTCTTTCCTGTAAAACCAGAGGATCACAAAGAGTATGATCATCACTACCGAAATGATGATCACCTGCCCGGCCAGGATCGAAAAGAAAGTGAATTCACTGGCCTTCTGGTTTTCATAGCTGAGCCGCAGCGATTCCAGCACCTGGAATTTTGAAGCCGTTATCAGCTCGCCCTTGGAGATGATCAGCTCGCCCTGCTGAACCATCCCTTTTGTGAGCGACAATTCATCCATCCGGCTGCTTATTTCTGCCTCGGTTTTCTTTTCATCATAAAAAACATTATGCACCAGCGAGTTGCGAAGAAGGTCGGAAACCAGTTGCACATCAATATTCTCTTCTGCAACAAATGAACCCTGAATGGCTTCGGAGGCCTCCTGCAGTGTAAAGAGTTTCCCGAGCTCTGTTTCGGAGGCCATATTATTTCTTACGACTATAATACTAAAGGTGGCAGGTTTTCCTTCTATTACAGGGTCTATGCGGATGATACCGGCCTCGAAAATGCTGTCGAAGAGACTCACCAGTGCTTTCCTGCTGGCCATTTTCTGAGCCAGGAACATATCATCGTTACCATACTTGTTATTCCAGGCGGATTCAAAAGACTGCAGCAGCTCCCTTTTCTTTTGTTCCGTTACTTCTTTCTCATAAGTAAAATAGGGATTGATGTCTTCCAGGATCTGTACCCTCTCCTGCTCTATTTCATCCTTTGTCTTATTAATGGCGAAATTGAACGGCGCGATAAGGTCGGTATGCAGCCAGGGCTTGCCCTTCTGGAATTCATACTTAAACTTCCTCTCCTTGGGAAAGACCATTACCAGCACTGCAATACTGATAAGCAAAAGAAAGATCTTGGTTATCAGCTCGTAATTGCCTCTTATCCTGTCGATGAATCTTGACATAAAGCGGGTGCAAAATTAGCAATAAATATTAAGTTGCGGCTGTTGGCTGTTGGCTGTTGGCTG
>CAZXWD010000014.1:27520-38489 GCA_964644135.1 uncultured Bacteroidales bacterium
TGGCTGATGGCTGTCAGTCTTTGTTATAGGATTTGGCACCCACCCCCTCAGTTCCCCATTCCTGTGTTTTTATTCTTTATTGTTGACTCCCTAACACCACAAGACCATAGCGGCAATTTGACAATAAAGACAATTTGACAATAAAGACAATTTGGCAATAAAGACAATTTGACAATATTGACAATAACCATCAGCAAAAGGCCCTCAAACATTAAATTCAGAATAAATCCAAACTCTAAGCTCTAAACTCTAAGCTCTAAGCTCTAAGCTCTAAACTCTACCCTAACTTTATTAAATTTGCTCAAAAGCAATTGCTATGCAAGGAATATGCCTGCTCGGCTCAATACCGGTGAGAAAAGAAACCTCGCACAGATCTGAAATGGTTACCCAGCTCCTTTTCGGTGAACTTTTCAGCGTGCTGGAAGAAAAAGAGGACTGGATCTACATTCTGGCCGAGTGGGACAACTACAACGGGTGGATCGAAAAAAAACAGGTGGAGATCGTTGATGAACCGGTATATGATTCACTGTTGAAAAAGAAAAGGCATTTTGTCACCGGCCTTTTGGCAGAAGTTAAGGGTGATGACGATAAGGCCTTCATGATCCCCTGCGGAAGCACACTGCTCAATCTTTCAGGCAACACTTTTTCTATCGGCAAAAAGCAATTCAGTTTTTCCGGACAGGCAAACGAGATCACGACACCCTCACCGCAACAAGTTACAGACCTTGCCCTCCGGTTCCTTCATGCCCCTTACCTGTGGGGAGGCCGAACAGTTCTGGGGCTCGACTGCTCAGGCTTCACCCAGGTGGTGTTCAAGGCCTTCGGAATAAAGATACCGAGGGATTCATCCGAACAGGCCCTTTCAGGAACTCCGGTGAATCTTATTTCGGAAGCACAGGAAGGTGACCTGGCCTTCTTTGAAAACGGGGAGGGAGCCATAACGCATACCGGGATACTGCTTTCCGACAGTAAAATAATACACTCCTCCGGTATGGTCAGGACAGACCAGATAGACCACCACGGCATATTTGACCTGTCCTCAAGAAAATACACCCATAAGCTCAGGACAATATCCCGGATCCTGTAAACAAGGAAAAGTGATTTTCTAAATTCATTCTAAATTGAACAAAAACAGATTGTTGATTTTTTAATTATCTAAATTTGCAGTCTCTTTAATGATAGATTCTTCGGGGCAGGGTGCAATTCCCGACCGGCGGTGAAAGTCCGCGAGTCCCAAAAGGGATTGAAACGGTGAAATTCCGTTGCCGACAGTAAAGTCTGGATGGGAGAAGAATTCTGATCAGGTAATTCCTGTAATGCCACAGGTAGTGCTTCTGCTATCATTCTGCCCCGGTGATGACATCGGGTTTTGTTTTTTAATGAAGGAATGATATGAAAACGTACCTTACAACTATCGCAGCACTATCGGTCTTCTTTCTCCTTTCAGTTAATTCTTATTCCCAGTCGATCATTACCGGGACAATAGTGGATTCTGCATCCAACACCCCCCTGAACGGAGCAAATATCCTTATTACAGGGGCGAACAGGGGCACTGTTTCAGACCTCCAGGGAAATTTCCGGCTGACAGCCCCCCAGGGCGCTGCCGGATTGCGAATAAGCCTGGTGGGGTACAGATCACATACTGAGGTTGTCAATATAAAAAGTGACGGGGATGTCGTTGATCTGGGCAAGATCACAATGACCCCCAGCATAATCGGGCTTAATGAGATCAGGATCATTTCATCGGCAGCTACCGACAGGAAAACCCCGGTCTCGGTTTCCACGATCAAAGCCGATATAATCCAGCGACAGACCGGCGACAATCCATTCCCTGAAGTGATGAAGATGGTCCCGGGTGTCTATACCACCCGAACAGGTGGCGGATCGGGCGATGCAAACGTGAACATCAGGGGGTTCAAGCAGGAGAATGTGGCGCTGCTGCTCAACGGGGTCCCGATCAGCAGTGTTGAAAACGGCCTCGTTTACTGGAACAACTGGATCGGCCTTACCGATATAACCCGCCAGCTCCAGGTGCAGCGTGGTCTCGGGGTTTCAAACGTTGCCCTGAACTCTGTGGGGGGTACCATCAACATCATTACAAAAACCACTGAAGCGGAGCAGGGCGGCAGTTTTAAATACGACATTGCTTCATACGGCAATTACAAAGCAACCTTCAGTTACTCCACTGGACGTATGGAAAACGGACTGGCCGTAACATTCCTTGGATCAAGGTTCAAAGGGCCGGGTTATGTGGATGCCACCTACGTTGACGGCTGGGCCTACTTTTTATCACTGAGCAAGGACATTGGCAGGGACCATAAACTTGTCTTCACAGCACTGGGCAACCCTGAGAGGCACGGGCAACGGAATTTCAGACTGTCGGTCGATGAATACAGGCAATACGGCCTCAAATACAACAAAGACTGGGGCGGCTACAACGGAAAGATAAAGAACGCTTCCGAAAATTTCTACCACAAGCCACACTTCAGCCTGAACCACTACTGGGACATAAGCGAAAAAAGCTTCCTGGCCACTTCGGCCTATTTTTCTTTTGGATACGGGGGCGGCAAGTGGACCGACACATTTGGGAATAATCCCTGGATCTTCAGTTATTACAATCCTTCAGGTCAGATCGACTGGGAAAGGATCCATGAGGTCAATGCGAACAATACAGATACTTTTACCCTGGCAACTGGAAAAGACACTACCGGGTATTCCGTCAACATACAGACAAATTTTCTGGCCAGCCACATATGGACGGGTGTACTTTCGACATTCAGGCATAGTTTCAACGACAAACTGGAACTGATGGCCGGGATACACGGAAGGTACTTTAAATCAAAACTGCAGCAGAAGGTCAGGGACCTTCTCGGAGGCGGTTTCTACATAGATGATTATGCTTTTGCCGTTGACGGGGTGGCCGGAAGGGACCAGGTGAAACATGTAGACGATATTGTTAAAGTGAACAACGGTGCCATGGTCAATTACATCGGGGGATTTGCACAGCTTGAGTACAACAATCCGCTGGTCTCGGCATTTTTGTCGGGAACGCTCAATCACACCTGGTACAGGCGCGACGACAGGTACAATTATGTGGATAATATTTACTCCCCCACTGTAACCCAGCCCGGCTTCGACCTGAAGGCAGGCATTAATTTCAACATCAACGAGTATAACAATGTGTTTGTCAACGGGGGGTACTTTTCAAAGGCACCTTATTATAAGTTCGTATTTGCCGGGTTCAACAACACCCCTACCAGGGACCTCAGGAACGAAAAAGTGCAGGCACTCGAGGCAGGCTACGGCCTGAATTACATAAATACCAGGGTCAGGCTTAGCGCTTATCTTACGCTGTGGTCGGATAAATCGATCATAACTAACGAATACAACCAGTTTGAGGACCCTTCGATGGTGCAGGGGCTGAATGCAGAGCATAAGGGGATAGAATTTGAGATAAGCCAGCAGGTTGGAAATTTACTCGAAATCGGCGGATTGGTATCCATAGGCGACTGGAAATGGAGCAATGACGTTTCCGCGCTTCTTTTAAGCAATGAGAATGTGGTGGTGGACACTGTTGAGGTTTATGCCAACGGGCTGTATGTAGGCGATGCTCCGCAGACACAGTTGGGTTTGTTTGCCAGCCTGAAGATCCTCAGGATGTTCGACCTGACCGGCAACTGGATATATTACGACCGGATGTATGCCGATTTCAGTCCGACCAACCGCACGGATCCCAGTGACAGGCAGCAACCTTACCACATACCATCGTGGCATTCGCTCGACCTGCACCTGGGGTTTCCTTTTACAATCGGTTCTATAGATCTGTATGGCAACATAAGCTGTTTCAATGTGCTCGACCATGAATACATAATAAGAGGTGAGGACGGACCGCGCCATAACCTTCAGGACTTCAGGGGATTTTGGGGCTTCGGCAGGAATTTCAATTTCAGCCTGAAGATGTCATTTTAGTTTTTCACGCCCATAAGATTTCAACAACCTGTTAATAAAATGTTAACACACTTTTCCTATATTCCTGTTTATCAATTATATACATTATATCTCGTAGTTAATATCCATGTTATAAGTTTAACACAAAGTTAACAACCGGGCATACCAATATTTTTAATTTCGCTTCACGATTAACTCGTCTAACCAAAAACAAAAAACAACTATGAAACAGTTTTACAAGTTTGCTGCGATCGCACTCCTTTTCTTTGTTTCAGCCGGGCTTTTCGGCCAGGGCTACGTTAAAGGTGTGATCAAGGATGCGGACACCAAAGAAGGATTGGTTGGTGCTACCGTATTTGTCAAAGGTACGACCACAGGGACTACCACAGATGTCAGCGGGCTCTTTATCCTTAAAGTTGATGAAGGGACCTCGACCATCGTTGTGCAATTCGTTGGATATAAAGCACAAGAATTCGAGGCTACAGTCAGTCAAGGAGAGACCCGGAACCTTGGTAATATCTTCCTTGAATCCACATCTTTCGGTCTTACCGGTATCCAGGTAATTGCCGACAGGGCCCAGGAACGCGAAACCCCGGTAGCCCTCTCGAACCTCGACAAAAAAGAAATTGAACAGGTGCTGGGATCAAGGGACATCCCTATGGCCATGAACATCACTCCCAATGTTTATGCCACCATGCAGGGTGGCGGAGCCGGTGATGCCAGGATCAATGTCAGGGGCTTCAACCAGCGTAACGTTGCCATTATGATCAACGGTGTCCCCGTTAACGACATGGAAAACGGCTGGGTATACTGGTCGAACTGGGACGGAGTGGGTGATGCAACCTCATCCATCCAGATCCAGAGGGGCCTCAGCGCCGTTAACCTTGCCACTCCCTCGATCGGTGGTACAATGAACGTAATTACCAACCCTGCAGAACAAAAGGCCGGATTCTCATACAAACAGGAATTTGGTACAGGCAGGTTCATGAAATCCACAATATTCGGGCACTCCGGGCTCATTGACGGTAAATATGCTTTCAGCGGCGGTGTTGTGAGGAAGACCGGTGACGGTATCATCGACGGTACCTGGACCGATGCATGGGCTTACTTCTTCGGAGCAAGCTGGAACATCAACTCCACAAACCGTATAGAGCTTTACGCTATTGGCGCGCCGCAGCGTCACGGACAAAACCTGTATAAGCAAAACATAGCTGCTTACAGCCATGAGTACGCCAAAAGTCTTGATGATTACGACGAAGCTGCACTGGATGCCTTCCCGGAAGACCCCGCAGGACGCTATTATAACGAAAACTGGGGAACAGTTGACGAAAAATATGACGGTCAGCAGGAGTGGAACGGTAAGCTGCACGACAGGTACGACAAAAAGCTCCTCAACGAAAGGGAAAACTACTACCACAAGCCACTCGTTAACCTGAACTGGTACTCCATGTTCAGTGAAAAAGTCTCGCTCTTTACCACAGCTTATTATTCAGGCGGTAAAGGTGGCGGTACCGGAACCTACGGCAGCATGAGATGGGATTACCGCGGTCCTTCAAGGGTTGTCGACTGGGACGCAACCATAGACCGTAACATGGAAACCGACACTGCCAGGGGTATCCTCAGGAACAGCATCAACAATCAGTGGACCATCGGTATCCTTTCAAAACTGAAATGGAGGGTCAGTGACAGGCTGAGCTTCTCGCTGGGTATCGACGGACGTACTGCTGAGATCGAGCACTACAGGACGGTACGCGACCTACTGGGAGGACAGTTCTTTATTTATGACGGTAATGACTTCGATATGGAAGATCAATACAGAAAAGTGCGCGGAGATAAAATTGCCTACAACTTCACCAATACGGTTAACTGGATTGGTGGCTATGCCCAGGGTGAATACAAAACCGAAAAACTCACAGCATATGCCATGGCTGGTTTTTCAGGCATTAAATACGGATATACCAACCATTTTACGATGACCGATGCTGGTACTGAACTTACCGCGGAAACAGATTTTATTACAGGATACCAGGCAAAAGGGGGTGCCAACTACAACCTGACGGAACAGATCAACATATATGCAAACCTGGGCTATGTTTCAAAGGTGCCCATCTTCGATGCCGTTATAAACGACCGCGATGCTTCTGTGGCCGAGAGTCCTGAGAATGAAAAATTCACCTCATTTGAAGTTGGTGGACAGGCAGCAAGCGCAAACCGCAAATTCGTTGCCAACCTTAACTTCTATTACACAACCTGGATGGACCGTACAAGGAACATAGGCATCGTTCTCGAAGACGGTTCAGAAGGTTTCGTGTTTATCCAGGGAATGGACCAGCGCCACCTCGGCTTTGAGCTGGAAGGCAAGTGGATCCCCACTAGCTGGCTCGAAATCCTCTTTGCAGGATCTATCAACAACTGGACCTATACCAGTGACGTAACAGGTGTATACAAAGATTATGAAGGTGGTGGTGAAGAAGAAGTTGAATACAACTATTATGTCCGCGATCTTAAAGTGGGCGATGCACCGCAGACACAGGGTATCCTTGGAATTACCGTATATCCTGTCAAGCAATGGCGTTTCCAGATCCTCCTGAGAAATTACATGGACCACTATGCCGACTGGGACCCATTCTCAAGGACCGACCCGGACGACAGGATGCAGGTATGGAAAGCCCCGGCCTTTACAGTTGTTGACCTTCATACATCATACGACATACCTCTTGATGGTGACCTTCAACTTCAGCTCTTTGGTCATGTCTTCAATGTATTTGACAATGTATACGTACAGGATGCCGTTGACAACAGTCGTTACAATTCATACAGCAATGACGAAGGTATCGTGAATCCACACTCGGCAGATGCCGCTGAGGTGTTCCTCGGTCTTCCGTTCCACTTCAACGTCGGTGTTCAACTGAGATACTAATAATACTTGTCAGAAATATAAAAGGCTGTCCGTTAAGGGCGGCCTTTTTTTATCTGTACTGAGAAATTTTATAGCTTTATGTTTCAGTCGGCAGTTGGCAGTTGGCAGTAGGCAGTTGGCAGTAAATAGTAGATTAAAATAGCTAAAACATTAAACACTAAACACTAAACATAAAATGACCAAACATATACCTGTTCGCACGGCCATTCTTTTCCTCCTGGCCGGAATTCTGTTTTCCTGTACAAATGCGATGCAGGAAGAGCCTTCCGAAAAATACCTTATCATGCTCTCCATGGATGGCTTCAGGTGGGACTATACCGATAAAACAAGCACCCCGAACTTCGACAGGATCGCCGCCAAAGGGGTCAAAGCCGAATCGCTTAAGCCCTGCTTCCCTACAAAGACTTTCCCCAATCATTATTCCATTGCAACAGGGCTTTACCCCGATCATCACGGTATCGTCCAGAACAGCTTTTACGATCCTGAAATGGATGCTTTTTACAGGATAAGCGACCGGCCGGCGGTCGAGAATGGTGACTTTTATGGCGGGGAACCTATCTGGAATACTGCCGAAAAACAGGGAGTGAAAGCAGGCTGTTTCTTCTGGGTGGGATCCGAAGCCGATGTCCAGGGAATGTATGCTTCGTACACAAAAAAATACGACCATGATCTCCCCTTCGGCCAGCGGGTCGACAGCGTGATCGCCTGGCTTGAACTGCCCGAAGAGAAACGCCCCGGCCTTATCATGTGGTACATGCACGAGCCCGACAGTAAGGGCCACTATTACGGCCCAGAAAATCCCGGCCTTATGCCCACAATCTCCACCCTGGACAGTCTCCTTGGGGTTTTTCTCGACCATCTGGAAGAGCTGCCCATATACGAGGATATCAACATAATAGTCACCTCCGACCATGGGATGGGACAGACCAGCAACGAACGGGTCGTCTATCTTGATGATCACATTGAAGAAGACTGGTTTTCAACCATCCAGGGGTATAACCCGAATTATCTTTTCAAGGTTAAGGAGGAACACCGCGACAAGGCCTTCAGGGCCCTTAAGGAAATGGAAAACGTTTCAGTATGGAAACATGGTGAAGTACCTGAAAGATTACATTATGGCACAAACCCCAGGACCCTTGATTTTATCCTGGTGGCCGACAGCTCCTGGAGCGTGGGATGGAGAAAGGATGATGGAAGGTTCGATGGCGGCGCCCACGGATACGACAACAGCAACAAAGACATGCATGCCATGTTCTACGCTATGGGCCCTGATTTCAGGGAAAATTATGTACACCCTACTTTTAATAACATCGATATCTACCCTCTCATAGCCCATATCCTGAACCTCCAACCGGCCAACGTGGATGGAAAGCTGGAGAATGTGGAGGGAATGTTGGTTAATGAACAATTAACAATGAACAATGAATAATGAACAATGAACAATGAACAATGAACAATGAACAATGAATAATGAATAATTAAATATTGAGAATTTTGTACCCACCCCCTAGGAGCGGGTAAAGAAATTTACAAATGATCTTTTGCAATGAAAATGAAATCGACGTTAATTATAATTCTTCTGCTTTCAATAAATCAATTGTTCTCCCAGCGTGAATTGCTCCGATCGGGCCCGATGGTGGGGTATTCTGAAATGAAGGAGGTGATGCTGTGGGTGCAGACAACAAAGGACGCCAGTGTTCAGATAAGCTACTGGGAAAGGGACAATGAAAATGACAAGTACTTCACTGAAAAAATAACCACGGAAGAACAAAAGGCATACACTGCCAAATTGCTGGCCGACAAAGTTGAGCCGGGCAATGTTTATGACTACCGGCTTCTTATTAACAATATTCCCGTGGAACTGCCTTATGAAACATCCTTCCAGTCGCAGGAGCTCTGGCAATGGAGGACTGATCCTCCCAAAATACGCTTTGCAACCGGGAGCTGCGCCTATATCAACGAAAAAAGATACGACCGCCCCGGCACCCCCTACGGCGGTGATTACCGGATATTCGAAAGTATACACGAAAAAGACCCGGACTTCATGATCTGGCTGGGGGATAATTTCTACCTCCGTGAAGCCGACTGGAACACACGTACGGGCATCCTGCACAGGTTCACCTACAACAGGTCCACCTCCGAACTTCAGCCGTTGCTCGGATCAGTGCATCATTATGCTATATGGGATGATCATGATTACGGGCCGAACAACAGCGACCGGGGCTGGTGGAACAAGAATGTAACCATGGAAGCCTTTGAACTGTTCTGGGCAAACCCTTCATTCGGGGTGGGCGACATTGAAGGCGCCATCACCTTTTTTGAATGGGGTGACCTGGATTTCTTCCTCCTCGACAACAGGTATTACAGGTCGCCCAACAACCTGCTGGATGACGAAAAAACAATACTTGGCGAAGAACAGTTGCAATGGCTGTTCGATGGATTGGCCACCAGCAGGGCGCCTTTCAAATTCGTTGCCATGGGAGGTCAGTTCCTTAATAACTCCGGAGAGCATGAAACCTACATGAATTATGGTTTTGCCCCGGAAAGGCAGAAGATCATCGATTTTATTTATGAACAAAACATAGAGGGTGTGTTCTTCCTGTCGGGCGACAGGCATTTCACTGAACTGAGCAAGCTGGAAGAAGAAGGTGAGCCAGTGATCTACGACCTGACCACCTCTCCCCTCACCTCAGGAGCTTATGCGAATGCGGGTGAAGAATCGAACAGCCGGAGAGTGGATGGCACACAGGTCACAGAACGCAATTTCTCCATGATCACGGTAACCGGTCCGCGAAAATCGAGGGTGCTGAAGATCGAGGTCTTTGATCCGGATGGGGAAAAGAAATGGGAACGCGAAGTATCAATTAACGATTAGCGATTATCAATTATCGATTATTGATTAATTATCAGTTAACAGTTATAGATCACTATTTATTATGGCGGGAAATTCTATCGGTACTTTATTCAGGCTCACCACCTTTGGTGAATCACACGGGGCCGCTGTGGGTGGCGTGATCGATGGCTGTCCGCCGGGGATTGCAATTAGCGAACAGATCATTCAAAAAGAACTTGATCTCCGGAAACCCGGTAAACAGCCGGGTTCAACAACACGTAAGGAAGAAGATAAGGTGGAGATCCTGTCGGGTGTATTCAAAGGCCTTACTACAGGCATGCCGCTGGCGTTCATCATCAGGAACACCGACCAGAAAAGTGAGGATTACACCGACCTTGAAAACATTTACCGTCCGTCGCATGCCGATTACGCGGTGGAAAAACGTTTCGGGATCCGCGACCACAGGGGCGGCGGCCGGCTGTCAGCAAGGGAAACTGTTGCCCGCGTTGCTGCAGGGGCTGTTGCAAAAGCCTGTCTTTACAAAGAACAGGTAGAGGTGGTCGCCTATACCTCATCAATAGGCGACATAGGTATTGAAAAAGAAAGATCATCCATTAACCGCGAAGAGGTTCTCGATTCCCCTGTCAGGTGCCCTGATGAAAAGGCATCTCTCAAAATGGCGCAATACCTGGAAGAGCTACGGGAGCAGGGAGAAACGGCGGGCGGTACGATCAACTGCATTGTCAGGGGTGTGCCGGCAGGACTGGGCGACCCGGTATTTGACAAGCTACATGCCCTGCTGGCCAGAGCAACACTGAGCATAGGAGGGGCCAAAGGGTTTGAAATAGGTGAAGGCTTTGCAGCGGCCCAAATGAAAGGCAGCGAACACAACGATGAATGGGTAAATGAAAACGGTGTCATAAAAACATCTTCAAACCATTCAGGGGGTGTGCAGGGAGGGATCTCCAACGGTGAAACGATATGGTTCAGGGTTGCCTTTAAGCCGGTTTCATCCATTGCTAAAGAACAAAAAACCGTCGACCGTGAAGGGAAAGAAATTGTTTACCGGGGAGGCGGAAGGCATGATGTATGCATTGTTCCCAGGGCCGTGCCTGTTGTCGAAGCCATGACCGCACTTGTCATCGTAGATCAACTGCTGCTCCGTAAATGCCTTTAAAACTAATGTTTAGTGTTTAGTTTTATATGTTCCTATTCACACTTCACACTTCACACTTCACACTTCACACTTCACACTTCACACTTCACAC
>CAZXWD010000014.1:38589-40567 GCA_964644135.1 uncultured Bacteroidales bacterium
TCACACTTCACACTTCACACTTCACACTTCACACTTCACACTTCACACTTCACACTTCACACCTCAAACCTCACACCTCATTCTGTGCTTCCCTGAGATATTTCAGTTTGGCTTCGTAAAGTGCAACTTCTTCTTTGGCCTTGTTGATCTTCTTTTCAAATTCTTTCTTCAGGAGATCGGCCTTTTTCGATTTGGCCAGGAACCCAATATTGTTTTCCCAGAGGTTGATGTCTTCCTTGATCTTATTTATCTTTCCGTTGAGGAAGCCCATCTCCTTCCTGATGTTCCTCCGTGAATCGGGTGAATCCTTCAGGTTTTCCACTTTCTCGGCGTATCCGGCAGTCTTTATTTCCACACTGCTGATATTGAGCTTATCAAGTTTCTCGTCAATGGCCTTCCTGAATTCGTTCTGGATCTTGTCCTTCTCTTTGATAGGTACATGCCCTATACCGGTCCATTCACGCTGAAATCCTTTCAGGATATCCAGGTTTTCTTCTTTGTTGTCGCCAAACTCATGGTTCTTGATCTTTTCGATAAGCTCTTTCTTCTTGCCCAGGTTTTCCTTTTCCCTCTCACCAATGTTGGCGAAAAAATCTGATTTCCTGTTGAAGAACTCATCGCAGGCAGCCCTGAACCTAGCCCAGATCTTGTCAGAATATCTCCTTGGAACGGGCCCTATCTTTTTCCACTCTTTCTGAAGGTCGATAAGGTCATTTGTGGTCTTTCGCCAGTCGGTGCTGTCCTTGATGGCTTCGGCCTGCTTGCAGAGGTCAAGCTTCAGGTTATAATTATTAAGCTGCTCCTGCTTTATCTCATTGAAGAATTCCTTTTTGTTGGAGAAGAAAGTATTGAGGCAGGTCTTGAACCTGTCCCAGATCACATCGTTATCTTTTTTCGGGGCAGGGCCTATCGTTTTCCAAACCTTGAAAAGTTCGTTGATCTCATCTGTTTTAACCTGCCACTCTTTAATGGTATTTATTTCGTTTGCAACTATCTGCTCTGCCTTATCGCAGAGTGCGGTTTTTGCCAGCAAGTTTTGCTCACGCTGTCCGGCAAGCTCGGAATAATGCTGCCGCCTCCTTTCATTTATCTTATCGGTTGCCGCCTTGAAGCGTTCCCAGATCTCATCTGTCTTGTCGCTGGGAACCGGTCCTATCTCTTTCCATTCATGGTGGTATTTCTGGAGTTCCTTGAATGACTTTACAATCGATTTTTCAATCAGTAACTCCTCGGCTTTTTCACACAGCTCCAGCTTTTTGTCGAGGTTCTTCTTGAGGTCGAGGTCCCTCAGCTCTTTGCTGATCTTTACCTTATCAAAGAATTTCTCAACCAGGAAATGATAGTTCTGCCAGAGGTTATTGACCTCGCCTGCCGGAACGAGACCTATCTCTTTCCATTTGGTCTGTAGTTCCTTGAATTTATCATAAGTGCTTTTCAGCGATTCGTCAGATGAAACAAGCTCGCGCAGTTCATCGAGTATGGCATTCTTTGCATCAAGGTTCCTGAGCTTAAGAACTTCCTGCTCCTCGATATACTTTGCCTTTCTTTCTTTATACCTTTCGAATACTTTGTTGAACTTATCAACCAGAGGGTCGGGGCCTGAATCGAAATCTTCCTTGTCGCCGCCCGCGGCAATGTATTCTTCGTACTTTTTGTGGTCTTCTTCACGTGTTAATTTAAGGAAGGCAACCTTGATGAGTGCAACTTTGGTTTTTATGGAAGGAATGTCGCCAGATTCAACGATTTCCTCGAGCATTTCCACAAGTTTCTCCCGTGGATATGTATCGTATTTCTCCGTTTCTTCACTGTCATCGTCCCCTTCATCCTCATCCTCTTCGTCGTCATGATGTTCCTCGTCTGAAGGGGCTTGTTTTTTCTCGTCACTTACAGGAGCAGGCTTCTCCTCCTCATCCGGTGCAGGCTTTTCCTTTTCATCTGAAACAACCTTTTCCTCCTCTTCTGGAACGGGCTTTTCCTT
>CAZXWD010000014.1:40667-48032 GCA_964644135.1 uncultured Bacteroidales bacterium
TTTCCTTTTCATCTGAAACAACCTTTTCCTCCTCTTCTGGAACGGGCTTTTCCTTATCCCGGGAGGGCTCAGGTTTCTCCGTTTCCGGCTCAGTTTGTGATACCTCTGGTTCTTTCTTTTGATCAGGTTGCTCTTCAGCGGCAGGAGCCTGTTCGTTGGACTGGTCTTCGGTTTGTTTCTTAGTGTTCTCGTCCCGGCTTTCGCTGTTTTCGTTCCCGGGAGTCTGATTGGTAATTGATTCTTTCTCCATAATGAATGATTAGCGTCCTTATTTCAGCATTTACTGATTCAGGTAAATAGATAATTCTTTTCAAAGGCTGCAAAAATAGCAATTATTTTAAAGGGCACTATAACTAACCTGTATAATAGGAGCTTTATTCAAGTGCACTTCTGTTAAAGAGGATATAACCTATATTGAACATCACCGAAAAGCTCTCTTCGGCACGATCGTAATAGTTAAAAGCAAGGCTTACAGGGCCTATTGGCGAATGATAGACTATGGATGCACTGGCTAAATATGATCTGTAAGAAAACACTTTCCTCCTCTCTGCCCTCCCCTGTTCATTTTCTGTCAGCTCCTCGTAAGGCTGGAAAAGATATCCCTCCAGACGCAGGTTTACAGGTTTATAAATATTGAAGATCGTTTTGAAGCCGAAGGCTGCATAATTCTGTGCCCGGTATTTAGGTAAAAACAATGTTTTCATTTCAGGCAGCGGACTGAAGGCTGGTGTTCTCAGCATTGTTGCAGTGTAGTTATTGAAAAGCACCTGGTTCGAAAGAAGCAACTCTCCGTAAAAGCCAAAAGTTGCCCTGCCCACGCGCCTGAAATAATTGTCGTAGATCATTCTGAAAGAAAACCACTGGTGTGCATCCTTGATCTCACTTTTGAATTCGGATGTAGAACCGGGGATCGTCCTTTCTTCACCCGTAATATATTTGAGCTGGAGTAACAATCTTGATCCGCTGGTGGCAAACTGCTTGTAATTCTGAGAATTGAGCTGAAACTCAACATCCGTAGTAAAAAAGTTGAAAAAGCTGACATCAGCCGTGTCGAGCCTTGTAAAGGTATTGTTCTGATAATACCTGTCTTTAGTGGACCCAGTAGCATACCTGTTTACGAGCATGCCGCTGTTCGTTGCCGGGAAACCCAGTCTTAAACCGAAGCTGTTTTCATTCTGGACCAGGAAAGAAGGCTCCTTATCTTCAAAAAAGTAAGTGCTTGTCCTGAAATAATCCTTATGGTTATAAGTATAGTTCACTGCCGCAAAAAACGGCAGGGATGAAGGTATATCTATCCTCAGTGCTGCATGTGCAGAGCTGTAGAACTGTCCAAAGTAGCCGTTAACATTCACATCCATTCCAAATGACGAAAGGTAACGATACTGTATCCCGAGGAATGCTGAATTAGCTGCCTTTGAGGAGATATTACCGCCAACTCCCACCATTAACTGATCATCTCTTTCTATTTCAAGGTCCAGATCAAAAAACCCGGATATTGAATCATGGGTAAGGGTAGGAAAGATATATCGTATTTTATTGTCTGCCAGGAGCCTGAAATAATCCACTTTAACAGTTTCAAGTGTTATGTGCTGTGACTTTTCCTTAAGGGCTTCCCTCACATACGTTTGCTGGTATTTGTTCTTCAGGCCCGTTATATTAACGTCCTTTATTATCACTGCCTGCCTCTTCTCCCCAAACTCTTTTCTTTTCTTACTGATCTGATATTCTGATACCCTGCGTCTTACCATGCTTTTTATCCTGGTCATCTGGCCGAGGGCAGCAACATATCCACTGTCGATGAACTTCTCCTTCCCGGTAAAATCAAGAATATTTGAGACATCAGGAAGGTTGGGTTCGATAAGGATGCCATTCTCTTCGGGCAGTTCATACTCGGTCTTGCTCACGATCATGTTCTGCAACTGGGAAATAACGTCTTCAGGGTCGGGCTTTTCAAAATTCCTGACAGTTTTGCTCCCAATTATGATATCCGGGTCGAAATGATCTATCATTATATCGACGGGGAAATTATCATAGATACCACCATCGAAAAGTAATCTTCCATCTATTGTAATGGGTTTGAAAAAGAAGGGGAAGGTTGCAGAGGCCCTTACCGCCTGTCCAAGCTGCCCGCGGGAAAAGACAACTGCCTTGTTTGAATCGATATCGGCCGCAACACACCTGAATGGCACCATGAGCCTGTTGAAATCATAGCCGCAGGCCGCTGAGGGGCCTGCAAACAATTCCAGCAAGGCAAATTCCATTTTATGCGGTGAAAGCAGGTTTGTAGGCAGCCTCGACTCCAGTTTTTTCCTGGCATTATCGTATCTGAAGTTCATTTTGAGCCAGGAGGCATCCGCATCGTCCTTTTTAAAAAAATACCTGTACTTATCTTCCAGGTCGTCTCCAAGCAGGTCTTCAAATAAACCGTCCATAACCATCTGTTCAAGCTCTGCCGGTGAAATGCCGCTTGCGTACATTGCACCCACAATGGCTCCCATTGATGTCCCGGTAATATAGTCTATAGGAATGCCCTCTTCCTCAAGTGCTTTTAGCACCCCTACGTGTGAGATCCCCTTGGAACCACCGCCGCTCAAAACCACACCCACCGTCTGCCCAATGGTTACTGCACTCATGAAAAGCAAAGCAACCATCAAGCAAAACAGGTGTGGCAGCGGTCTTTTCATAGTGTTGGTCTATATCTTGGAAAATGCCCTTTCAAAATCGGCTATGAGGTCTTCAACATCCTCGATTCCTACTGAAAGCCTAACCAATCCGTCGGTAATGCCGGCTTTCAGCTTGCTCTCCTTTGTCATTTTGGAGTGAGTCATTGAGGCAGGATGCTGGATAAGAGTTTCGATACCCCCCAGCGATACAGCCAGCAGCATCAGCTTCACCTCATCCATGAGCTTTTTCCCGGCTTCAAAACCGCCTTTAACCTCAAAGCTCATCATCGCTCCCGGGCCGTCCATTTGCCTTTGCGCCAGCTCATACTGAGGATGTGACTTTAGCCCCGGGTATTTCACCCATTCTATCTTTGGATGGTTTTCAAGATATTCGGCAATCTTCATAGCGTTCTTTTGCCCTCTTTCCATCCTGATTGCCAGGGTCTTCAAGCCCCTTCTTGTCATAAATGCCTGGTGAGGGTCCATGTTGCACCCAAGGTTTCCCATTACACCCCTGAGCTTCTGGTACTCTTCTTTCTCCTTAGCTACGATCATACCCGCAACAATGTCGGCATGTCCGTTAATGAACTTTGTCATTGAATGCACCACCACATCTGCCCCGTGCTCAATAGGCCTTTGCAGGAAAGGGCTGCAGAAGGTATTATCGACCACCAGGGGTATGCCCACCTCGTGAGCAATTTCCGCAAGTGCCTTGAGGTCGGATATTCCAATGGTCGGGTTTGCGGGCGTTTCGGTGTAAATGAGTTTTGTGTTGGGTTTAAGGGCATTTTTCACTGCTTCGGCATCAGCCGTATCAAGGTAAGTGAACTCCACGCCAAAGCGCGACCAGTGCTTTTCGACCACAACCCTTGCCGGACCGTAAACAGCTTCGTGGCTCACTATATGGTCACCGGCATTGAGGTAAGTCATGTAGATCGTGTTTATGGCCCCCATTCCCGATGAGGTCGCCACTCCTCCATAACCTTTCTCCAGGTCGGCCACAGCTTGCTCCAGGTCCCCTATCGTAGGGTTTCCAAGGCGGGTATAGATATATCCGTCGTCTTCGCCTGAAAAACAGGCGGCTCCGTGATCGGCTGATTTAAACTTGAATGTTGATGTCTGGTAAACAGGTGTTGTTGCACTCCCCAGTGAATCTTCAAAACTTCCCGCATGGATTAGTTTTGAATTGAATCCCATCTTTTCTGAACTCATAACTATTATAATATTAGGTAATTAGTAAATTATTCTGTGCAAATATTATATTCTGTAAATATATAAAAAAACCGCATGTTTCAAGGCTTATCAGGGATAGGGGCTGCTATTTTTATTAACTGCAATTTGCTTTCGCTATTGTTCATGTAATATATTTGTGCCCTGACAAAAACAAATAAAAAATGGAACAAACACAAGGAAATCAACAGGCGCAAGAGGATAAAACCATTGCTATCCTCAGTTACATTACATTCATAGGATGGATCATAGCGCTCATTCTGCACCAGAACAACAAAACAAGCCTGGGTGCCTATCACCTGAGGCAAACATTGGGCATATTCCTAACAGGGATTATTTTGTCGATCATTCCCATAATAGGATGGATCCTTGGGCTCGTTCTTTTTGTATTCTGGATACTTGGACTTATCAGTGCAGTACAGGGTGAAGAGAAACCAATCCCGCTTCTTGGTGAGTTCTTCCAGAATCTTTTCAAAGGATTGAACTGATCCCAAAAACACAGGATTTCAGTTCATGCATTCCTGAACAAGAAATAATTAAAAAGGCCAGAAGTTATTGTCGTACCAGACCTGCTCCTTAAGTTCTTCATTGATCTTGTGGAGCCAGTAATGATGACCTTTTTCCCAATCGGCCAGCATCTTGTACATCTCCTTTTCGTGGGGGTCCTCAGCCTCTTCCGCACGGTCGCTGTATATTTTGACAGCCCTTGTTTCAAAATCCATGGCCGCTGAAATGGCCGCTGCCTCAAAACTGGCTGCAGATATCTCCTTTTTTACCTCTTCGGATAATATCTTCATCACGGTTGAATCATCCACATCGGCAGTGGGATCGTTCTCCATGAACGATTTGTTCTTCTCGTAATGAGCAAACTGTTTCGAAAGAAATTCTATGTGTTCTTCCTCTTCATCCGCCATCATCTGGAAGATCTTCCTTGCTGCTTCGCTCTGTGTCTGCCTGGCACAGGTTGTGTAAAATGCCTTTCCCCTTCTCTCGAGGAGTATTGCTTCTTTCAGTATTTCTATTGCCGACTTAGCCATAATTTTTAGTGTTTTGTTCTGTTGAACAAATATAAACTAATTTACCTTTGTCGAGGATGGATAACCTTGTAATTGATAACCTTTCAACCCTGTTCAGGGATTGGTCGGGAAAATCCCCCCAAAAGGCAGACATCCTGCCTGCCTCAGGAAGTGACAGGAGGTATGTAAGGCTGGTATCCGGCAAGATATCTGCCATAGGAGCATTCAATCCGCATAAAAAGGAAAATGAAGCTTTTATACATTTTTCCAAAGTTTTCAAGGGCCATAACCTGAATGTCCCTGAAATATTCAGGTATGAGCCCGGTAAATCCATATATCTCCAGGAAGACCTGGGCGAAGTCACACTGTTTTCCCTTTTGACAAACAGGCCCGACCCATCGCTGATACCCGGCGGGATCAGGGAATCGTACGAAAGATCTGTACTTGATCTCTTACTGTTCCAGGTTGATGCCGGAAAGCACCTGGATTATAACTATTGCCACCCCCGGAAAGCATTTGATGAGCAGTCGGTACAATGGGACCTGAACTATTTCAAATACAGCTACCTTAACCTATCAGGGATCAAATATGATGAGCAGCTTCTCGAAGAAGATTTCAGGGAGATCAGGGACTTTATTTCAGGGGCACCGTCAGATTATTTCATGTACCGCGATTTCCAGGCCAGGAATATCCTGCTGAAGGAAGGCAGTCCCTGGTATATTGATTACCAGGGAGGCAGAAAAGGGCCCTTGCAGTACGACCTTGTCTCAATCCTTTACCAGGTGAAGGCACGTCTCCCGCAGGTTTTCAGGGATGAGATGACCGATATATATGTGAGTGCCCTTGAAAGGAAAACCGGGATCAAAAGAGAGGAGTTCTTCAGGTTCTACCCCGCCTTCATTCTCCTTAGGCTTCTGCAGGTACTCGGAGCCTATGGATTCCGGGGACTGTACCAGGGCAAGTCACATTTCGTGGAAAGCCTTTCAATGGCATGCAACAATATTTCCCTCATCCTTGAACGGGATGACCTCTCGCTGAAGATACCGGAGATAAGAAGGGTCCTGGGTGATGCCCTGGAAAAAAATGACAGCTTCAGGAATGATACAGAGAACCAAAAGCCCGGGCTCACTGTTACCATATCAAGTTTCAGCTATAAAAATGGGATCCCCAAAGATACTTCGGGCCACGGAGGCGGCTTTGTATTCGACTGCAGGTCCCTGCCGAACCCCGGCCGCGAGGAAAGGTTCAGGCTGTTGAACGGCAAAGACCCGGAGGTTAAAGAATATCTTGAAAAAAAACCGGAAGTTGAGGAATTCATTTCGAACATCTTCAATATTGTAGATGCTGCGGTTGAAAAATACCTGTCAAGAGGCTTCAGCAACCTGATGGTTTCGTTCGGATGCACAGGAGGACAGCACCGGAGTGTTTACTGCGCCCAAAGATTAAGCAGCCATCTGAAGGAAAAATATGAAGTGAATTTACGGATCTCACATACCGAAATAGTGTAGGATATGGGTAAGTTAATGTGCAAAGACAAGAAGAAGATCCTGAAAAAGCATGACAGTAAGCCAAAATATACTTGCAAGAAATGCGGTGAGGAAGCCGTGAAGGAAAAACACCTCTGCAAGCCAAAAAAGCTGTAAGATGAAAGCCATGATACTGGCAGCCGGACTGGGCACGCGCCTGGATCCTATAACCAGGAAAATGCCAAAAGCCCTTGCCGAAATAAAAGGCGAGCCGCTGTTGGGATTACTTATCCGCAAGCTGGCCGGTGCAGGCTGCACAGATATCATTGTCAATATCCACCATTTCCCGGACCAGGTCAGGGATTTTCTGAAAAGAAGCGAATTTAGCGACCTGAAGGTGGAAATCTCAGATGAAACAGAGCAACTGCTGGATACCGGCGGGGGCCTGAAAAAGGCCGGATGGTTTTTTGATGACGGCAAGCCCTTTCTGCTTCACAATGTGGATGTTGTTTCATCACTGGACCTCAGGGAAATATACAACACACATCTTCGAAATGCATCCCTGGCAACCCTTGCGGTCAGTGACAGAAGCACCGGCAGATACCTTCTTTTTGATGATGATGGATTGCTCAGGGGGTGGATGAACAGGAAGTCTGGTGAAACAAGGCCCGGGGAAATTAATGTTGAAAGCCTTCACCCATATGCATTCAGTGGTATACAAGTTATAGATCCCTCAATTTTCGACCTGATAGAGGAAAAGGGCAGGTTCTCACTCATTGAACTATATTTGCGCCTGAGCGCTGAGGCCAACATAAGGGCTTATGTCCACGACAGCAGCAAATGGCTGGATATCGGAACACCTGCTGCTCTTGAAAAAGCAAACAGGGAAATCCCTAATGATTTTTTTGACTGATTATGAAAGATCCTTTTCTTGAAAAGCTTGCTGAACATGTAGTTGAAAAATACGCAGACTCCCTGCCCGAAACATGC
>CAZXWD010000014.1:48132-49372 GCA_964644135.1 uncultured Bacteroidales bacterium
TGTACCTTGTTGATGCAGATGCCATCTTCACACACCTGAGCGATATCAAGGCCATGTCGCTCTGGAATCCCTCGGATGAAACCCTGACGGATTTCCAGAAAAAATACCTTGGTTTTTACAGGTCGCAGGCCGACATATACCGGGAGTTCAACAAAAGGCTTGAATCCCTCAGGCTGGCTTACGAGGGGAAAGCTTACCGTATGGCGTTAGCTAAATACAAAGGGTACCTTGAAAATAACAGGATAAAGAATGTGGTCTTTGCCGGCCTCAATGCCCTCTCCAAAGCAGAAGAACAGGTGATAAAAGAATTGAAGGGCATGGGCATGGCAGAAGTGTTCTGGGATGCCGACAGCTACTACCTTGAAAACAAAGACCATGAAGCCGGAAGGTTCCTCCGCCGCCATTTCGGGTCCTGGAGCAGTGAAACCCGTAACTGGATCACCGATGGACTTGTGAGCGATGAAAAAAAAGTTGAGATATCGGGCATCCCCCGTAATGTCACACAGGTGAAATATGCAGGCGAAATTCTGCAAAAACTTAGCAGTGAGGATCCCTCGATGGACAATACGGCCGTTGTATTGTCGGACGAGAAACTCCTTGTACCGCTCCTCAACAGCATCCCTGAAGCAATTGGTGAAATGAACATCACTATGGGCTACCCTCTGAAGTTCACCCCTTGCTACAGTTTTTTCAAAGCCGCCCTGCTGCTGCATGAGAACCCCGACGGTTCCCCGCGTTCATCATTCTACTCACCTGACTTGCTCAGGCTGATCAGGCACCCTTATTTCAACTATCTTTTCAGTTACAGTGAAGAGAACAATGAAAGAAAGATACTGAACTCGGGCAGTAAGGCGATCATGCGGTCAAACAAGCTGAACTACAGCCCCGCTGACCTGAAGGAGCTATTCCCCGCAAAAAATGAGCAAACCGGAGAAGCAGTAGCACTTCTTTTTTCAGCGTGGAAGTCACCGGCCGGAATTCTCGAAAAGCTGACACATCTCATCAATGTGCTGAAGGAGATCTTTCTTTCAGTAAAAGACAAGGGCAGGGAGCTCGAGGTGGAGTACCTTTATCACTTTGCCCGGATCGTAAACAAACTCAGCGATACACTTCCCCAATACCCCGACATCGACAAGATCAAGCTCATCAGGAAATTACTGCTCCAGGCAGTAGAGACTACCTCCATCCCTTTCTACGGTGAACCGCTGAAGGGGCTTCAGATCATGGGAATGCTCGAAAC
>CAZXWD010000015.1:0-1832 GCA_964644135.1 uncultured Bacteroidales bacterium
CCTGCCGGCTTCCATAAGCACCTCCCCATCGGGAGCATAGGCTATAGACCGTCCGCAAAAGGTAAGGTCATCTTCCGTTCCTATCCTGTTGGCTGTTAAAATAAAAACCCGGTTCATCAGGGCCTGTCCCGGAAGTGTCCGGTAAGCATTTTGGGTGATCAGGTTAGAGGGATGGCAGATTATGTCGGCGCCTTTGATGGCCAGCACTCTCCAGGCTTCGGCAAAAAGGTAATCAAAGCAGATCTGCATACCCAGTTTGATCTCCCCTATTGCAAAAACAGGCAAACCGAGATCGCCCGGCTCAAAAAAGTCTTTTTCATTGACAAAGAGGTGGACCTTACGGTATTTTCCTATTACTCCCTGAGGCCCGATCAAGACCGAGGTATTGTAAAGTTTTCCTCCCTCATTTTCATTGATGCCTGCCACAACATGTGCCCCTCTTTCTGACGCAAAGCGGTGCAATGTTTCAATGAACGGGCTGTTACCGATCTCTTCCGAGGTTTTATGGGCTTCATCCATCGACCTGAAATTGTAACCTGAATTGGCAAGTTCAGGCAGCAAATAAAGATCGGCTTCACCTGCTTCACTCAGTAGATGCTCAACAGCACGGCGGTTGATGTCGTTTTCGCCCAGCAAGGGCTGAAATTGTAATATACCTGCTCTGAATATCATGATCAGCCTGATTTATTCCCTGATAATATTAAAATTACCCCTTTCATCGATCTTGATTATGGTTGAAGGTTTTGTTTCGTTCACTGTACCCCTGTGAAAATCAACTACATGATCAACACTTTCAAGTATTTCTTTTGAGATCTTGCTAAAAGCAAGCGGAGGGAGCTCTCCGCTCACATTTGCCGAAGTTGAAACCACAGGCTTCCCGAATTCCTTCACCATTGCCTTGCAGAATTCGTAGCGGGTGATCCTGATGGCTATGGTATTGTCTTCTGCAACAACATTTTTAGCCAGGTTTATGGCATTGGGATAGATAATTGTAGTGGGCTTTGAGATACTGCTTATAAGATCGTAAGCTATGGTAGGGACTTTCTTCACGTAATTGGTCAACTGCCCGGGATCGGCCAGCAATACGATGAGGCTTTTGCTCTCCGTCCGCTTTTTGATGCGATAGATCTTTTCAACGGCAGCTTCGTTGGTGGCGTCACAGCCAATACCCCAAATAGTGTCTGTGGGATAGAGTATCACATGACCTTTCCTGAGATGTTCTACCGCAAGATCGACTTCCTTTTTCATCGGGGGATCCTGTTAGTCAATTGACTTATATCTATTGTATTGGCACAATCAAAATGACCTTCCGGGCATTTTCTGAATCCGTGCAATCCACATGGTCTGCAATCAAGCTTCTTATCAGTCTGCACTATGGCTGAATCACCCGATAACGGGCCGAAACCGAACTCAGGCACTGTTGAGCAAAAAATTGCCGTAACCGGGGCGTTCACTGCCGAAGCAAGATGCTGGGGCGCTGAGTCATTCACGTAATTCATTTCCGCACCCTTCATCAGCGCAGCAGTCTCAAGCAATGACAGCTCCCCTGCTAAGTTATTTGCCTTATCGTGCTTGCAGTTTTCCCGGATCCTTTCACAAAGTTCGAAATCATTTTTCGAACCCAAAAGCAGGACGGTAAGATTTAGATCGATTCTATTTAAAAACTCTATCCATTTTTCTTCGGGGAACTGCTTGGTGAACCATATGGACGCTGGTGCTATGCATATATAGTCATCGTTTTTATATCCGCTCACTCTGTCAAAGTGCTTTTTTCCCGGATACAGCTTCACCGGGTAGTCTTCCCGGCCCTTTATATCACTAATAAGCTCAAG
>CAZXWD010000015.1:1932-45394 GCA_964644135.1 uncultured Bacteroidales bacterium
TGGTCACCGTAAAAAGGTATGGTGAACGGCAGACTCAGTATTGAATCGTAGGTTGACAGGTCTGTTGCCCAAAGGAAAGACTCCTGCCTCAGCTCAATGGATGCAGGGAAGAAACGGAACATCGCAATCAGGATCGGCAACTGCAGCAGCACCGGGAAGCAACCCGACATCGGGTTCACCCCTGCCCTTTTGTACAGGCTCATCGTTGCCTGCTGTTTCTTCATCGAGTCTTCCTTCTTGGGGAACTTCTTGTTCAGCTCGTCTATTTCAGGCTTCAGCACCCGCATCTTCGCCGATGACATGTAAGTCTTGTAGGTGATCGGAAAGAGAACGATCTTGAGCAGTATAGTGAGCACAAGGATCACAATACCATAGTTCCACCCAAAGCTGCCCAGGAAGTTGAACACGGGGATCACGGCATACCTGTTGATCCACTGAATAAGGAAAAAGCTCCAGCCCAGGGGCAACTGCCTTTCCAGGTCGAGCTTATACTTTCTGAGTACGTTGTATTTATTAGGACCGAAATAGAAATCCATGTTCATGGTGTAGCGGTCCGTTGCCTGGAATGGTACAGCTACCTTCATGTAGGTGCTTTTCAGGTACCTGTCGGTGGGAGGGCTTTCAACCGTGACCGTCCTGAATATGGGGTCCTCAAAGAAGGATTCGGAAATGAGCGTGGAGGAGAAAAAATGCTGCTTGAACGACACCCACTTGATCCTGTCGCGCAGTCTTTCCTCGTCGTCCTTGGTTTCTGAAAGGTAATCGACCTTGTCATCGTAAATTTTATAATAAACGGTAGAGCCGTTGAAGCGGTCGATGCTTTTTTCCTGCTGCCTCAGGTTGGCCGACCATTCAAGGTCGATAGAGCCCCTGAGGTCGTCGATAACGCCCTGCATACCGACAAAATTGACTGTGTAGTCAAGCATGTATTTATTGCCGGCAAAAGAATAGAGGTATTCAATGTACCTGTTTGTGTTCCTGTTTCCCTGATCATCGGTGGTATAGATCCTCATTCCCAGGTCGAGGCCCTGTTCGCCGGAGATCTTCACCTCCTTTCTGCCGGGCGACCCGCCGTTGATCATGGGCTCAAAATAGAAGTTGTTTGTGTTGAAGCTCCGTGTACCGGCAAGAAAGGTGAAACCAAACACTGCCGTATCGCTATCGATAAGTATAAGCGGCAGGGAATCCCAGGTCTTGTAATTCTTGAGCTCTACATAAACAATTTTCCCTCCCCTGGTGCTTACACCGATCCTGTAAATATCGGTCTCTACCGTATAGACTTCTTCATCGCCGGCTGCCGCATCTGAAAAAATACCGTATTTTTCCTGGAGAGCTTCCGCATCCTGTTCTGTCACTTCAGCGGCGGCAACAGTTGCCTGCTCCTCCTCAATTTCCTGTTGCTGCTTTATTTGCTCTTCCCTTTTAAGCTCCTCGACGATCCTGATGGAATCCTTTATTCGCTGAACTTCTGCTATTGAGTCCTGAATTCTTCTTTTTTCGAGCAGTTCTTCCTGCGAAGGGGTCATCCAGACGAAGTAGCCGACAAATATCGCGGCTATCAGCACCAGCCCTATTATCGTGTTTCTATCCATTAGCTATGTGATAAACCTTATTCTTACGGATTGGCAAAGATAACTCAATTGAATGAACTGACCTCAGCAGAATGGTTAAAATAAGGGGTAATGAACTCATCCTTCATGACCTGCAGCGAGGTCTTTCCTGCTTTTATGTTCCATTGAAGCCCTGATGAAGTTCAGGAAGAGGGGGTGCGGTTCGGCAACTGTGCTCCTGTATTCGGGATGGAACTGCACGCCAACGAACCAGGGGTGCCCTTCAAGCTCCATGATCTCCACGAGATCCTTTTCGGGGTATATGCCGGTAGCTTTCAGGCCTGCCTTTTCATATTGTTCCTTGAACCGGTTATTGAACTCGAACCGGTGCCTGTGTCGCTCCTCAACCTCAGGCTGTTCGTAGATACGGCCAACAATGGAATCTTTTTCCATCCTGCACAGGTAAGACCCCAGCCTCATAGTGCCGCCTTTTTCGCTCACTTCCTTTTGTTCCTCCATAATATCGATAACGGGATAGGGAGTTTCGGGATCTATCTCTGTGCTGTGTGCATCTTTCAGACCCAGCACGCTACGGCCAAATTCAACCACTGCACACTGCATACCAAGGCAGATACCAAGGAAAGGTATCTTATTTTCCCGTGCATACTTTATGGAGCTAATCTTGCCGTCGATACCCCTTTCCCCGAATCCGGGCGCAACAAGGATCCCGTCCTGGCCCTTAAGCCTCTCTGCTGCATTGTTATCGTTGATACCTTCTGAATGGACAAGGGTCACATTCACCTTGCATTCATTGTAGGCGCCGGCATGGACAAGCGCTTCCCTGATGGATTTATAGGCATCTTTCAGTTCCACATACTTACCTACAAGGGCTATGTTGACCGAACCGGTCGGGTTTTTGAGTTTTCTCAGGAATTCTTCCCACCTGTTGAGGTCGGGTTCCTGTTTTGGCGGGATCCCCATTCTCCTGAGCACTTCGATGTCAAGCTTCTCTTCCCTCATCAGCAGCGGAACATCATAGATGGTTTTGGCATCAATTGATTCAATGACCGATGAAACGGGGACGTTACAGAAATTCGATATCTTGTTCCTGATCTGCTGGCTCAGGCTCTTTTCACTGCGGCACACAATGATATCTGGCTGCACCCCTGATTCGAGCAATGTCTTGACGGAATGTTGCGTGGGCTTGGTTTTCAGTTCTTCGGCCGCAGCAAGGTAAGGCACCAGCGTAAGGTGTACCACCATGCAATTTGAACCCAGTTCAAATTTCATCTGCCTGACTGCTTCAACATAGGGCAATGACTCGATGTCGCCTACGGTTCCCCCTATTTCAGTGATTATAAATTCGTATTTTCCGGTATCACCCAGAAGCTGGACGCTTCTTTTGATCTCATCGGTGATGTGCGGAATCACCTGGACGGTTTCACCGAGGTAGTCGCCCCTTCTCTCCTTCATTATCACGTTCAGGTAAATTCTTCCTGTTGTAACGTTGTTGGCCTGTGATGTGGGCTTGTTGAGGAACCTTTCGTAATGCCCCAGGTCGAGGTCGGTTTCGGCGCCATCTTCCGTCACGTAACATTCACCGTGTTCGTAGGGGTTCAGGGTGCCGGGGTCAACATTGATATAGGGGTCGAGTTTCTGAAGTGTTACGGAGAACCCTCTTGCCTGGAGGAGTTTCGCAAGGGATGCAGAAATTATTCCTTTTCCGAGCGAGGAGGAAACACCGCCTGTTACAAAAATGTATTTAACACTGCTCATGCCTTAATTCATTTGGCTGGTGAAAAATAAAACAATAAAAGGGATATTTCCCAATATCCCAGGGTTAGTTATAAAAAGTTTTTAAAATGTAAGAGCAGGTACAACTGAATAACTATAATATCTCAGAAGTGACTGCTCCTGTTAAAGATCACTAATAATAGCTGAATCTTTTCACTCCGGCAATTTGTTTGGCAAGCCTTATCACCTGGATGGTATAGCCAAACTCGTTATCGTACCATACGTAGATCACCGCGCTCCTGCCGTCGGCAGATACAACTGTAGCGGGGCTGTCGAAAATACCTGCGACCGGGTCGCCAATGAAATCTGTCGATACAGATTCGGGGGATATAGAGTACCTTATCTGCTCTACAAGCTCTCCATGGAGGGCAGCTTCCCTCATAACACCGTTCAGCTCTTCCGCAGTCGTGGTCTTCTTCATTGTAAGGCTCATTATTGCCAGTGAAACATTGGGTATAGGCACCCTCACAGCGTTTGCTGTAAGTTTTCCCTTGAGCGACGGGATCGCCTTTGCTGCCGCATTTGCTGCCCCGGTGGAGGTAAGCACCATGTTAATTGGTGCAGATCTACCCCTTCTTGGTTTCTTGTGATAGTTATCAGTAAGGTTCTGATCGTTGGTATAGGCATGAATAGTTTCAAGATGCCCCTTCTCAATGCCTATTGTGTTTTCAAGCACATAGAGGGTGGGCACCACAGCATTAGTGGTGCAGGAAGCGGCTGAATAGATCTTTTCCTTTTCATAATCCACCGACCCATCCTGGTGGTTCACGCCATACACTATATTCGGCACATCGCCTTTAGCCGGTGCTGTTAACAGCACTTTTGCTATTCCATTGGCTTTCAGGTGCTTTTCAAGGCCTTCCCGCTGGTTCCATACACCGGTAGTATCTATCAGGAGTGCGTCGCGGATACCTTCTGCTTCATAGTCTATCTCTTCAGGGTCGTTGGCAGCCAGCATTTTCACCGTATACCCGTTAATGGTGAGGGTTTTCTTTTCAACATCCTCTACTGCTATTCCCCTGAAAGGGCCGTGGATCGAATCGTGGCGGAAGAGGGCTGCACGTTTCCTGATCTGATCGGGATCGTTGCCCCTGGTGACGATCGCCTTTACATTAAGCTGGGTGCCGTTGCCCTGGATTATCAATTCCCTGACAACCAGCCTGCCGATACGGCCAAATCCGTAAACCACTACATCCACCGGCTTATCATACTGAACTTTCTTTCCTGTAATATCGTTCAGCTTATCCTCTAGAAATGCCCTGGCATCATTCCCGAATTTTTCTTTCTCGACCGTCCATTCGTGGTTGAGCCTTCCGATATCGATCCTTGCAGGCGGAAGATCCATCTCCAGCATTGTTCTGGCCAGTAAAACAGAATCCTGGATCTTGAGGGAAACGCCAACAGTATGGACTGAATAAGCGTGCTTGTAAAGAATAACACTCGCAGATCTGTCAATCAACTGGCTCTTGAACAGGATCAGCTCGATTGATTTGTCATAGTAAAGGTGCCCCAGGGCACTGATGAACTCAAAACCTGCTTTTTCGTCGGTTATCCAGTTTCCCAGTGAGGAGGCAAATTCTTTTGAATAATGATCGCTTGATGAATTATTACCGGCCATATGCTCTAAGGTTTAAAGGTTTTTGGAAATGTTTGAAAGATGCAAAAATAAAAAAAAAGGATTACCGAAACCACGGTAATCCTCTCATTTCATCAGCATTATGTCTTAATCTCATTCTCCCAGGTAGGCTTTGAGGAGCCTGCTCCTGGAAGTGTGTTTCAGCCTCCGGATGGCCTTTTCCTTTATCTGCCTTACTCTTTCGCGGGTAAGGTTGAATTTTGCCCCTATTTCCTCGAGCGTCAGCCCGTGGTTCATTCCAATCCCGTAATAGAGGTTGATCACATCCCTTTCCTTTTCGGTAAGGGTTGAAAGTGAACGCTGTATCTCCCTCGCAAGCGACTCCCTCATTAGCTGGGAATCCGTACGGGGTGAATCATCAGAAATATAAACATCCAGGAATTTAAGGTCATCTTCCTGCGAAAGAGGGGCATCTGTCGAGATGTACCTCGTTGTGATCTTCATGGCCTTGTCGATCTTGTGCTTGGGGATCTCAAGCTGCTCGGCGATCTCATCGACCGATGGAGCGCGTTCATAATCCTGCTCAAGTTTCGAAGTGGCCTTTTTAATTTTGTTAAGCGAACCTACCTGGTTAAGGGGCAGCCTCACCAGCCTTGATTGCTCAGCCAGCGCCTGAAGGATCGACTGCCGTATCCACCACACTGCATAGGAGATGAACTTAAATCCCCTGGTTTCATCAAACCGCTGCGCAGCCTTTATCAAACCAAGGTTTCCTTCGTTGATAAGGTCGGGAAGGCTCAGGCCCTGGTTTTGATATTGCTTTGCAACTGAAACAACAAACCTGAGATTAGCCCTGATCAACTTCTCGAGAGCACCCTGGTCCCCTGTTTTAATCTTCCTTGCAAGCTCAACCTCCTCTTCCGCTGTTATTAATTCCTCTTTACCAATATCCTGGAGGTACTTATCCAACGAAGCAGTCTCTCTATTGGTAATAGATTTAGTTATTTTTAACTGCCGCATATATTAACTCCCTGTAAATCAAAAAGTGGTGTATCTGGTGCAGATATAATTCATCGATAAGAAACTGGCACCTTATTAATAGAACGTGCAAAGGTACAAAAAGTTTTCTTATTTAGAACCGGTTTAAACATTTTTTTAGAGGATGAAACCATAGTTCATTCTCATTCCATTCGGATATACTCCTTCTATCCTGATGACACCGCCTTTTGTGTTGTTCATTGCGTAATTTATGTCGTTCCTGTCACGGATCTTGATATTGTTGATCTCAAGGATTATAAAACCCTTCTTGACACCGCCGTTCAGAAGCATTCCTTCCTTAAGCTCACTGACCTTCAGGCCATGCGCTATTCCGAGGTTTTCCATCTCTTCCTTGCCTAAAGGTTCGAATGTAGCGCCAAGATTTGAGCTGAAATAATCCTCTTCGGCTTTTGCCAGGGTTGTTTCGCCCCTGTCGTTCTTCAGCTCGACCTTGTAATCAACAATACGGTCGTCGCGTAAAACTGCTACGTTCACAATGTCGCCGGGCGAATGCTGGCCAACGACCTCAAGAAGCTGTGCTGTGGTATTCACATCAATATCATCTACCGAGAGGATCAGGTCACCTTCCTCTATTCCGGCTTCTTCAGCGCCGCCGCCTTCTGACAGTGCTTCCACATAAACACCCCTGATCTCATCAAATCCTTTCTCAGCGGCAAGTGCGGCATTCATTTCCCGGATGATCACACCGATGAACGCACGCTGAACCTGGCCGTAGTTCATCAGGTCGTCCACAACTTTCTTGACTATGTTGACGGGTATGGCAAAGGAATATCCTGTATAAGCCCCTGTATTTGAAGCTATGGCTGCATTTATCCCAATAAGTTCTCCTTCTGTATTCACCAGGGCCCCGCCACTGTTGCCACGGTTTACCGCAGCATCGGTCTGAATGAACGATTCAATGGCGCCGGGGATACCAAGGATGTTAATGTTCCTTGCTTTTGCACTGACAATACCTGCGGTTACCGTGGACGTCAGGTTAAAGGGGTTTCCTACTGCCAGTACCCATTCCCCTATCTGAACGTTATCTGAATTGCCGTAAATGATGTAGGGAAAGTCCCATTCTTCGATCTTAAGCAATGCCAGGTCGGTCTGGGGGTCCCTTCCAATGAGTTCCGCTTCAAAACGTCGTTTATCGTTGAGGGTAACCTCTATGAAACTGGCCCCTTCAACTACGTGATTGTTTGTTACAACATATCCGTCGTCAGAGATTATAACTCCCGATCCGTATCCTGAATAAGTCCTTTCCTGGTTCCCGTACCTGTCGCCGA
The DNA here is from genome assembly GCA_964644135.1 of uncultured Bacteroidales bacterium. Classification (GTDB taxonomy): domain Bacteria; phylum Bacteroidota; class Bacteroidia; order Bacteroidales; family JAGOPY01; genus CAZMOK01. The sequence goes on from CAZXWD010000015.1 coordinate 9,180, forward strand.
AAAATTCCCTGAAAGGCTCGAAAAAATCATGGTAGTAACTCCTTCTCTGAAATTCGCTCCTGATATGTACCACGGCATTGACCGTTTTTTCGGCTGCGGTTGTAAAATCAGGCCCGTCAAACGGCACAGGTGCATTGTACCGTGCAGGCAGCACAACAGATTCAGGCTGCACCATACTTCTTGCCTTCTTGTCTGTATTAAAATCTGTTTGCGTGAATCCTACGAAAACAAGCACTATCAGGATCGCAATAAGTAAAATATTCGTTGTTCTTTTCATAACAATGTTTTAACAATTTTTGGTTCGATTATGTTCTTTGTCAACTAACGTTTTCGTAGATCAAAATTTATGCCTGTTTGCTGTTAAAAAACGTTAAAACAAAAGGTTATAAGCCTGGCAGCTGAATGAATATTGCAATTTAAGCACTTTTATCCGGTTTTCAAAATAAAACAGGGTATTTTCGCCGGCCCCCGATAATTTTTGAGGTTGAAAACCTTGCTTTCCCGATTTTCCTAAATTTGTAACTTCCTCGACGATAGTATGGAGTTAGAATTCTATAAATACCAGGCAACGGGCAATGATTTCATAATCATAAAAGAGGACCCGCAGATCCCGGTAAGCCTGTCTGCTCTGGCTGAGAAGCTGTGCGACAGGCATTTCGGTATTGGTGCCGACGGGCTCATCATCATTTCCGACAATCCCGGCAATGATTTCAGGATGACATTCCTGAACCCTGACGGAACACAGGGTTCTTTTTGCGGAAACGGTGGAAGATGTGCTGTGATGTTCTATGACATAATGTCAGAAGGAAACGGCGATTACAGGTTCCTGGCGATTGACGGAGAGCATACGGGAAAAGTGCTTGAACGCAATAATGATGAGTACAATGTGGAAATAAGTATAAAGGATGTCTGTTTCAGCAGAATTAGCGAACACGGAGAGGGCAGGTACATACACACAGGCGCACCCCACCTGGTCGTGATCACGGAGGAGATAGAAAGCATTGATGTTCCCGCCAGGGCACGCCCTTTGCGATATTTAAAAAAGTTTTTACCTGAAGGTATTAATGTTAATTTTGTTGAAAGGAAGGGTCCATGGCTGAAGATCCGCACTTACGAGAAAGGTGTGGAAAATGAAACCCTTTCTTGCGGCACAGGTGTAACAGCTTCAGCTCTTGTTTTCGCAACAAATGAAACAGAGAAGGTGCAGGAAGTCCCTGTAGAAAGCAGGGGCGGCCGTCTAAGGGTGAAATATGTAAGGAAAAACGACAGGTTTGCTGATATCAGGCTCACAGGTCCGGCTTCATCAAGTTTTAAAGGTATTGTCAATTTGAAGTGACTTTTATGCTGCAAGGGAATAAAATATTGCTCAGGGCCCTTGAACTGGCCGATGCAGAACTGCTGTACCAGTGGGAGAACGACACTTCTCTCTGGCATCTCAGCAATACGCTTACTCCCTTCTCCAAATTTACGCTGGAGCAGTATGTGATGAATGCCCACCAGGACATTTACACCATAAAACAGCTCAGGCTTATGATCGACCTTTCCCACGATGGCGTGGACAAGAAGACAATAGGAAGCATTGACCTTTTCGATTTTGACCCGGGTCACCGCAGGGCGGGCATTGGTATACTAATCCATGTTGATTACAGGGGGAAAGGATACGCCTCGGAAGCTCTCGACCTGATTATAGATTACGGGTTCAAGACACTCAAGCTCCACCAGATCTATTGTAATATCGGGGTGAACAACGAAGAGAGCCTCCAGCTTTTCAGGAAGAAAAACTTTAAACTCACCGCCACTAAAAAGGAGTGGAACCTTACCCCTAAGGGATGGGAAGATGAATATTTCCTCCAGCTATTAAAAAACCAAAAACCTGCAAAACATTAATGACGGTACATCCAAAATACAGCCGATCGCGCAAAAGCAAGCGCCCGTTTTTCCACAGGTTCATTATCTGGGCTTTGATATTCCTGATCCTTGCTGCCCTTGTTGTTGGCTACCTTCTTTACAGGGCTATCTTCATGCCGAATGTATGGACCGGCGAAAAGGATTACATCTCCGTATATATTCCAACAGGCTCTGACTTTAAGGATGTGAAACGGATACTTTATGGGAACGGCACGGTTATCAACCGTAATACTTTCGAATGGCTGGCTTCAAAGAAGAAATATGATGAATATGTAAAACCAGGCCATTACATTATTACCCACGAGATGACCAACGATGAGCTGATCAACCTGCTCAGATCGGGCAACCAGACACCAGTAAACGTTATTTTCAACAGCCTGAGAAGCATTGAGGACCTGGCTTCGATTATTGGTTCACAAATAGAGGCCGATTCCTCGGATATTTCAACGCTGCTCAACGACGACGAATTCATAAGGGGATATGGTTTCTCCGACACTACCATAATGTCGATGTTCATTCCCAATACCTATGAATTCTGGTGGACAACCGATGCCCGTCAGTTCATTGAAAGAATGGACAAAGAGTATAACCTTTTCTGGGATGAAGAGCGGATGAAAAAAGCAGGGGAAATTGGAATGTCGCCGGTAGAGGTTGCTACCCTTGCATCAATCGTTGAAAAAGAGACCAACAAGAACGACGAAAAGCCCACAATTGCAGGAGTGTACGTCAACAGGCTCAGAGCCGGATGGAGGCTACAGGCTGACCCTACGCTTATTTACGCCTGGCAGGATTACAGTATTAAAAGGGTGCTCAACAGGCATAAAACGATTGATTCACCCTACAACACTTATAAAGTGAGGGGCCTTCCACCTGGGCCCATATGCATCCCCTCCATATCATCCATAGATGCCGTTCTTGATCACGAAGACCATAATTACATGTTCTTCTGCGCCAGCGCCGACCTGTCGGGGTACCATGCATTTGCCAAAACCTCTAGGGAACACAACCGCAATGCCCGGGCATACCAGAAAGCACTTGATGAAATGAATGTCTATAAATGATCAGGGACTTGTTACCGGGAAAGATAATATACCTGGTGCTGACCCTGTTCCTGGCCTGTCCGCTCAGGGCCATTTCAGGCCTTCACCCCCCGGGTGATACAGTCACTGCTGAAAAACATATTCATAAGGGCCGGCTCATTGGTGTGGCAACAGTTGGGGGTGTGGCCTATGCTGGGACAATGACAGGCCTGTACCAGTTATGGTACAAGAACTATCCGCGCTCAGGCTTTCATTTTATCAACGATAACAACGAGTGGCTCTACATGGATAAAATGGGGCATGCTACAACTGCCTACTGGTTCTCGAGAGTAGGGTATAAATCACTGAAATGGGCCGGCGTGGAAGAAAAACCGGCAGTCTGGATAGGCAGCGCTTTCGGCTTTGCATTTTTGTCGACCATCGAGATATTCGACGGTTTCTCCGCCGAATGGGGTGCATCGGCAGGCGACATTGCATTCAACACGTTGGGCACTGCCTTGTTTATGGGTCAGCAATTTCTCTGGCAAGACCAGAAATTCATTCTTAAATTTTCTTATTCACCAACGGATTATCCTCAATACAATCCGGAGCTCCTCGGTAAAAACCAGTTCCAAAGCATAATAAAGGACTACAACGGGCAGACCTACTGGCTGTCGGCCAACATAAGATCCTTTCTTAAAAAAGAATCCAATTTCCCGTCCTGGCTCAATGTAGCTATAGGCTACGGCGCCGATGGCATGACCGGGGCAAGGACAAACCCGGGGCTGGTCGACGGAGCCCCTATCCCTTCGTTTGAGAGAACATCACAATATTACCTCACACTCGACATAGACCTTACCAGGATAAAAACTAGGTCAGAAACACTTGAGCTCTTGCTGAACATTGTCGGATTCATAAAGATCCCTTTCCCGGCGCTGGAATACAATGCCAGGGACGGATTCAGGTATCACTGGATATATTTTTAGTATGCTGAAAAAATACACAACCATCATCTGGGACTGGAACGGTACATTGCTGAACGATGTGGACATTTGCATCAGTTCGATGAACAAGCTTCTAAGCCATCGCAGACTACCACTACTCGATACGGAAAAATACCGTCAGATCTTCACGTTCCCTGTTAGAGATTATTACGAAAAGGCAGGATTTGATTTCACTATTGAACCCTTTGAAACCCCGGCTATGCAATTCATCGAAAATTACAGGGGCTCCCTGCCAGAGGCAACTTTGCAGGAAGGGGCAAAAGATGCTCTTATGTTTTTCAGCAACAGAAAAACGGAACAATCAGTCCTTTCGGTGATGGAGCAGCAACTGCTGATCAATTCAGTAAAAGGATTTGGAATTGAGAATTATTTTGGCAGGATATCGGGAATCGACAACCATTACGGAAGCGGTAAAACAGAACTTGCGATCAGGACACTGAAAGAGGTCAAAGAAAGGAAAGAAAACATCCTGCTGATAGGAGATACATTGCACGACCATGAGGTGGCCTCAGCAACCGGTATCGGCTGTATCCTTGTCGCCCACGGGCACCAGTCGCCTGAACGGCTGAGCACTTCCGGGCGTGAAGTTGTAAATAATTTTGAAGAGCTTCTCTCTTTATTCTGATCATATTTTATCTTTGCTTCCGAACCTGATCAGGATAAAATAGCCATGAAAATAGTCAAGAGAGTAGAAAAGGCCGTAAACAGCAGTACCGTTAAGCCGGGCAGTGTCATTTACATAGGGGGTAATGCAGCAACCCCACAGGTACTGCTGCGGCAGCTCGCGTCAGACTCTTCCATCCGTGATGTTCAAACCCTGAGTGTACTCCTACTGGGCGACATTGCCGAACTTTTCGGAAAGGAAGCCTGCGAAAGGATAAAGCACAGGATCATTTTCAACGGCCCCCACTCGAGGGAGGCAATGAATTGCGGGTGGGCCAGGTACCAGCTCATACACCTTTCCGATATACCCAAGCAACTAAGGGAATACATAAAGCCTAATGTAGTGTTCACTTCCGTCAGCGGACCTGACAACGGAGGCAATTACAGCCTCGGTACAACTGTTGAGGGCGTGAAGGCTGCTGTTGAATCCGCCAGGGCAAATGGCGGGGTAGTGATTGCAGAAAGAAATGCGAATATGCCTTTCGTACTTGGCACTACCATCCATGAAAATGATATTGATTTCCTTATCGACACCAACTACGACCTGCCGGTCAGCCCGGTCCATACTCCTGATGAAAGATCGAGAAGGATCGGAGACCTCATTGCCGAGCTGTATATCGAAGAAGGCACCACGTTGCAGTATGGCATAGGAGAAGTACCGGAAGCCGTAACGGATGCAATAATAAGAAAAGGCGTAAAAGACCTTGGCATATACACGGAGCTGTTTGCCGATGCCATGCGCTCGCTGGTTGAAAAGGGGATCGTGACCAACAAGTACCTCAGGAATAATTTTTCGGTTTCGTCCATCTATCTTTCCGGATCGAAGAAAGGCTATGAATGGCTCGACTTCAATAGCTCCATTCAAAGCCGGCCCTGCGACCAGACCAACAACGTGATGTTCATTTCACAGCAGCCTAAGATGACGGCCATCAATGGCGCCATTGGTGTTGACCTTCACGGGAATATCTGGGCTGATTCGCTCAATGCCAGGCAGATATACAGCGGTATCGGTGGACAGGCCGATTTCCTCAGGGGTTCGTACCTTTCAAAAGGAGGTGTTCCGATCATCGCCATGAAATCCACCACTGATAAAGGGCAGAGCAAGATCCTCGACATGTGCCCGCAGGGTATCACCACCACCGCGATTGCAGCCGACCCGGTTGTGATCGTAACAGAGAACGGGGCCTTTAACCCGCGTGGGCTCACTATAGCCGAACATGCAGTGGGCATAGCCCACCTGGCCGCCGATGATTACAAGGACCATCTGCTGAAAACCATTTACGACTCAAAGGCTTTCCATAAACCCCAGCTTGCTTTGAAAGAAGTTGTAAAAAAAGGATTTGTATCCTATGAAGATGTTTTCAGAAAATCTTAAATCCCCTATTCCACCAGCACTCCTTCATAATACTCTTCACGGTCTGTGGTAACACCATCCTCATCAAAATAGATCCATGTGCCATGTTTAAGGGAATTTTTGAAGCTCCCTGACACTTCCACGTTACCGTTCAGGTGGTAGATCGTCATGAGCCCTTCCAGCTCCCCGTCAACATATTCAGCTTCGGATTTCAGGGTCCCGTCGGTAAAATATTGCTTCCATGTACCATGCTTCACACCGGTTTTATAAGGCACCTCCTCGGCAATGTTCCCTGTTTCGGGGTAATAGGTTACCCAGGTACCCACGGGGATACCCTCGCTGTAATGCTCTTTTGACGATATTTTACCATTGGTGCTGCTGTAGTAGTTCCAGGTACTGTCTTTTTCCTGTTCGATATATTTCCCTTCGGCCATTAGCTTTCCGCCCTCAAAGAAATACTTGATGTAAACAGTCATGTCGTCCCCCTTATGTCTGGCTTTCGCCCTGATCTTCCCGTCAGGGTAGTAATAGGTGAATTCACCTACCGGGATGCCGTCTTCGAAAGTCCCTTTATACTTAAGGTTACCGTTTACATCATATCCACGCCATAAACCCTGTTTCCTTCCCTGCTCATCCACTTCGTTCTTGTAGGTATGCAGGAACTCCTGACCGGCCACTGACAAGGCAATCAGGAGGGGTAACAGGACCAGTGCTGCTCTTTTCATTCTTTCTCTTTTTATTGCTATAACGTAAAGATATCGAAAATATTAAGATAGAGGTAAAAGGCTTAATTTTGTGAGCAGATCAAAAACAATGAATTTTTCTTCGAAAATACTTGAAAACGCTGTAGAGGAGATCTCCAAGCTCCCGGGCATAGGAAAAAAGACCGCACTTCGCCTTGCGCTCCACCTTCTTAAGCAGGAGGAACAGCAGGTTGAGATGCTTGGCAAATCGATCATCGAACTGAAAAAAAACATCAGATACTGCAAAGTATGCCATAACCTTTCCGACAGGGATGTTTGTGAGATCTGCAGCCACCCGAGAAGGAAAAAGGGCATCATTTGTGTTGTGCAGGACATCAGGGACATTATCGCCATTGAAAATACCGGGCAGTTCGAAGGCCTCTACCACGTTCTGGGTGGCATTATCTCCCCCATGGAAGGTATCGGCCCAGACGACCTGACCATAAAAAGCCTGATAGACCGCGTTTCGTCCAATGAAACCGAAGAGGTGATCTTTGCACTGCCCACCACCGTTGAAGGCGATACAACCAACTTTTACCTGTTCAAGGTGCTGAAAGACCTTAACATCTCCATCACTTCCATTGCGAGAGGAATTTCAATTGGAGATGACATTGAATACACGGATGAAGTTACGCTGGGCCGTTCCATCCTGAACCGGCAGCCCTATTCGGGGTCCTGACGGCAGAATGGCAAACTCAATCCTTATCAAACAGGTCGAGCTGGTTCTCTGTCACATACATTTCCTCAGGCACATCTTTATGATAATTAGAAATATAAGGCCTGATCATTTTCTTGATCAATTTAGTAGGCGTTGTTTTCCTGGCCTCACAATAATTGAACAACGATTCTTTTTGCCTTTTGGAAAGTTTGAAGGTGACAGTGGTATACCTTGATCTTTTTCTGCGTTTGCGGCTTTTACTGAGGCCTGACATCAAATGGCTTTCTTTTGTTTTCAGCTAATTTAAGCTGATGATCACACGGTCTAATAACTACTTGCCATATTTATCAACATCAGGCTTTTGATATCTCCGATTTAATGCCGTTCACGAGCTCATGCGCTTTTTCATGTGAAACGGCCTCAGAATAGATCCTTATGATAGGTTCGGTATTCGATTTCCTGAGGTGCACCCAACCTTCCTCAAAATCAATCTTTACACCGTCGATGGTTGTTACTTTTTCGTCTTTATAAAGCCGGGCAACAGTTTTCAGGAGATGGTCGATATCTGTCTTCTCTGTAAGCGGCAGTCTGTCCTTCACCATGTGATAATCGGGGTACCTTTTCCTCAACTCTGAACAGGAAATTCCGGCTTCCGCAAGGAAGGAAAGAAACAGTGCGATGCCTGCCAGGGCATCTCTGCCGTAATGAAGGTCGGGCAGGATGACCCCGCCGTTGCCCTCGCCGCCTATAACGGCATTTTTCGCTTTCATCATTTTCACCACATTGACCTCGCCGACGGCGCTGGCAAAATAATCTACCCTGTGTTCTTTGCAAACATCCCCAAGGGCCCTTGAAGAGGAAAGATTAGAAACAGCAGCACCTCTGCGCTTGCTTAAAACATAATCAGCCACTGCTACAAGGGTATATTCTTCGCCGAACACTTCTCCTTTTTCGGTAACTATGGCAAGCCGGTCCACATCGGGGTCTACAACAAGCCCCAGATCGGCCCCTGTCCCCTTTACCGTTTCACAAAGTTCCCGGATGTTTTCGGGCAGCGGCTCGGGGTTATGAGGGAATTTACCATCAGGGTCGCAGTGCAGTTCAACGATCTCTTTCACACCCAGCGCTTTCAGCAGGGGCGGAAGGGCAATGCCGCCGGTAGAGCTCACACAATCGATCACAATTTTCAGGCCTGCTTTTTTTATCAGGTCAGTACTGACCAGGTCGTGTGAAAGGATCTTCCTGATATGCCTGTCGATCATATCATCAACCACAGTAATCTTTCCAAGCTTGTCATACGGGGCAAACTCAGCCTCTCCCCTGTCGGCTATCTCAAGAATTTCGTTGCCATCTTCTCCCGAAAGGAATTCCCCTTTTTCATCGAGCAGCTTGAGGGCATTCCACTGCGCAGGGTTATGGCTGGCTGTGAGAATGATACCGCCTTCTGCCCTGAATTCCATCACTGCCATTTCCACGGTGGGGGTTGTCGACAAGCCGCAATCGATCACGTCAGCGCCCATTGCCATGAGTGTGCCCGTAACAAGCCGGCTTACCATCTCTCCCGAAACCCTTGCATCACGGCCTGTTACAACTGTAATTCTATGCTTTCCTGTTCTTAGCATCCGCTGATGCGCAAAGGCCATGGTAAATTTGACAATATCCGGAGGTGTCAGGGCTTCACCCTGCTTGCCTCCTATTGTACCCCTTATGCCTGAAATCGACTTTATCAATGACATCGTTGCTGAAATTTGAACAAATGTATGATATAAATACGTTATTTGCGTTAAGGAGTTGTTGTTGAAAAGTGAAGTTTTAACACAGAAAAGTTTTAGTAATTTTGCTCCAGATTTGGATATTAGATGGATAACCCGTTTGATCATATAGAACCTGAATTTTCAGCCCTTGTCAAACGTTTTGAGCTGATGCTCAAGAAAGACGATAATTATTTCTTCGACGTGGAGGAATTTGAGGAGTTGATCGATTATTATCTTGAGAGGCACCAGACCTCAAAAGCTTCAAAGGCCATTGAGTCGGCCCTGGGCCAGCACCCGAAAGCCAATAATTTCCTGCTCAGAAAATCGAAACTGCTGGCTATGACCAACAATAGTCACAGGGCCCTTGAGCTTCTCAACGAAATAGAGGGGGCCGATCCCACCAATTCTGAGATATACCTGATCAAGGGTGCCATTTACAGTCATCTGAAGCAATACGAGAAAGCCATAGAGGAATACAACAAGGCTGAGCAATACGCCGACGACCTGGAAGACCTTTACACCAACATTGCCTTTGAGTACGAGAACAACAGCCAATACGAGAACGCCATTGTATACCTGAAAAAAGTGGTTGACCTTAACCCGGAGAATGAAGCCGTGCTGTATGAACTTTCTTTCTGCCATGAGATCATCAAAAAGAATGATGAGCTTATTGAATGGCTTTCAGAATATACCGACAAACACCCTTACAACAAAGTAGCCTGGTTCAATCTCGGGATTGCATACAGCAATACGGAGCTTTATGAAAAAGCTATTGAGGCTTACGAATTTGTTATAGCGATAGACGACACTTTCGTATCGGCCTGGTTCAATATAGGAAACACCTATTCGAGTATTGAACAATACAGGAAGGCCATCAAGGCTTACCTTGAAACATTGAGGCTTGAGGATCCACAGCCCGTAACTCATTATTACATAGGTGAGTGTTACGAGAAACTTGAGTTGTTCGATCGGGCTATTGATTATTACCGCAAGGCCATAGATCTTGACGATGAATTTGCTGATGCCTGGATGGGCGTGGGGGTCTGCCTCGAGGAAACAGGAAAAAGAAAAAGCTCGCTGAACTTTATGAGCAAAGCGCTCGAGCTCGACCCAGACAATCCGGATTACTGGTATATTTACGGGGATACCCTCCATAAAGAGCAGAATACAGAAGAGGCAGCTTTTTGCTACAGCAAGGTCAGTGAGCTTGATCCTGAAAACCCTGATATCTGGCTTGACTATTCAGAGATCTACGACAATATTGACGAAAGGGAAACGGCCATTGACATTATCAATGAAGGACTCGAACACCAGCCCAGGAACGCTTCACTTTATTACAGGCTTGCCGTTTATATGATCAAATCGGGCAAGAAGGAAAGAGCTGCCGATCTTGTTGGCAAGGCCCTTAAGCTCAACTACAACAGGCACTCCGAGATGTTCGACTATTACCCTGACATGAGGATGCGAAACGAGATCATCGAGCTGGTGAATACCTACAGAAAATAATGATCCGGGAACCTGCCGCCGACCGGTACTTTTCATTGAACAACAGCAAATTCCCGGAATCAATCAGTGCTTAGACAAGAAATTACTTCTTCTTTTTGTCTTCCCTGGATTTGATCTCGATGAACTTTTCCATCAGATCGGGCACCTTTTCAAAAACACCGGAAAGGCCTTTTTTCTTGTCGAGGCTCAGCACTGAGATCTCATCCCCTTTTGAAACAAGAAAAGCAATGGGGCTGATACCGATCCCTCCGCCGGCTCCTCCACCTGATCCCTGTCCTTTTTTAGGCTCACTGCCGCTGCCGAGCCCTGTTCCGAAACCAAGGCCTATCTTTATTATGGGGACACAGGTGAACTCACCTAACTGAAATTGTTCCCCTATTACTGTTTCGGTCTTTGCCAGACTCTTGATGTCATCAAGGATCTTGTTAATGGTTTCCTGATAATTTGTGTCCATGATTACCTCCTTATTTTTTGGATTTATATTCTTAAACTGGGTTTTACAAAAGTACGCCATGCAAATTTAATACCTCCTATGACGAACCAGACCAACCTGGCCCTGAGATCGACGATGATCCGCTGGTAGTCGTCAAAGTTAACCATCACATACCTGTCCTGTCGGCTTATAACATAACAAACAGGGTATAACTGGGCATTGAGCACATCATCGCCTGTATCAAAATCGATCATGAGTTTCTTTAACTTGAAAGTATTGAATATATCCCTCAATAATTTCAGGGAAGGTTTTAAAAACCTGCGTACCGGGAATTTCCTTTTTTTATCTTTCTTTTTTTTCTTTTCCTTTGTCTCCGTTACAGGTTCTTTTTCCTTTTTTTCTGCTGAGGGTGCAAAAGGATTGGCATAATAGCTGAAAAAAAATATTCTGAACTTTATAATGAACAATTCAGTTGTCGGCACCAGCGATGCGTTTACCAGGCCCGGTATCCCGGCACGGTAAATTTCTTCCTCCGAGTTGATCTCAAGCCTGAAGGGAATAAGCAGAATCCACATGAGCAAGGCGATCAGCAGCCCTAACAGTCCGAGTATTAACCAGAGGACGATCATGAGGCAAATATATTAAATTGGCAACCATAATGGTAAGGTAATAATCAAGTAGCCTGGTGACATGATGGCCAGCGGATAAAAATGCTTCTAAGACAAAAACTTTTTTTATTCTGCAAGGAATGTCTTATTTGCTATTTTTGCCGCGTCATATCGAACTTATGCTGCAATACATAATATTTATAGTGAAGGGCATGGCCATGGGAGCGGCAAATGTCATCCCAGGGGTATCGGGAGGAACTATTGCCCTGATAACCGGGATCTTTGAAAGGCTGATCAATTCCATCAAATCTCTTAACCTGAAAGCCATCAGGCTATTGCTGAAAGGCAGGGTGCGGGCCTTTATGGAATACACAGACCTGTATTTCCTCCTTGCTGTTTTTTTCGGGGTTGTCATTGCCGTGGTAACCCTTGCCAGGATCTTCGACTTCCTCTTCACTCATTATCCCGTTTACATCTGGGCATATTTCTTTGGACTGGTACTGGCATCCGTTTATTTTGTCGGGAAGACCGTAGAAAAATGGTCAGCGCCCGCTATTGTTTCATTCATTGTGGGTACCGCCATTGCCATAGCTATCTCAGTGCTGAACCCCGCAACAGAGAACAGGAGCTTCCTTTATCTTGTTTTGTGCGGTGTGGCGGCGATCTGCAGCATGATCCTGCCGGGACTGTCTGGTTCCTTTATCCTTTTCATCATGGGGAATTACAAGCTTGTTGCCATTGACGCCATAAACCAGCGGGATATGAGCGTAATCGTTCCTGTTTTGATCGGGGCTGTTGTGGGGCTGATTGCCTTTTCCCACCTGTTGTCGTGGGTCCTCAAGCGGTTCAGGGACCAGACCATTGCACTACTGACAGGGTTTATCCTGGGCTCGGTTGCGATATTATGGCCCTGGCAAAAACCAGAGTATCTTGAAAACAGCATGGGCGAGATCATAATGAAAAACGGGGAACCGGTGATTGTCAGCTATAGCCGCTATGTCCCTGATTATTTTTCCACTGAAATTGTCATTGCCCTTGTCGTAATTTTTGCAGGAATTGCCAGTATCTGGGCAATCGAAAAAGCAGCGGGAAAATAATTTATGAGATATCAAATCTGAATCCCGATATGAAGCCTGAACTGATATCCTTCCTCCTGCAAAGGAATGAAAAGAGAGATTTATTTAAAGCACACAGCACCTTATCCCTATTATTTATAATTTTGTAGCCGAAACATTAAAATAGAGCCTGACAGATTTATTTACAGGATCCAATCTTTGAAAGAAGGTAAAAACCACCAGGCGATTTTAAGTGTTGAAAATTATAAATCACGATAAAAACAGGAAGAAAGATGAAGCCTAAATCAGCAGACTTGCAACCCAGAGCAGTGAGGGTAACCAACGAAGATGAATACTGGTGGTGTGCTTGCGGCGAGTCCAAACGCCAGCCTTATTGCGATGGATCGCACAGAAAAACAGAGTTTGTGCCAAGGCCTTTCACACCGGAACACAGCGGGGAGGTCTGGTTATGTATGTGCAAGCAAACAAAGAACCCGCCATATTGCGATGGCACCCACAATCACATGAAAAAGGAATCAAAGTAAAAAACACACTTAATTATTCAAAGCCGGGTAACTGCCCGGCTTTTTTTATAAAAAAAAACCCGGAAAAGTTCCGGGTTTAAGAAGCGAAATTCATAAAGCTATTAACAAAAATAAACCGGCCTTATGAGAGCGTTTATATCTTAAGTTCCATGTTGACGTACCTCAGGAATTCTTCTTTCACTTTTGGATCCTTAAATTTTCCACCGTATTCAGAAGTAATTGTGGTGCTGCTTTCATCCTGGATGCCACGGCAGGCTACACAATAATGTTTGGCATCGATGAGTACAGCCACATCCTCGGTATTCAGCACCTCTTTCAACATTGCAGCAATCTGAACGGTCATCCTCTCCTGTACCTGGGGCCTTCTTGCAAAGTAATCCACGATCCTGTTCAGCTTCGACAATCCTATCACCTTGCCGGAAGAAATATAAGCCACATGAGCTTTACCCATCACAGGCAGGAAATGGTGTTCACAGGTTGAGGTAACCTGAATGTTCTTCTCCACCAGCATTTCACCATATTTGAACTTGTTATCGAAGACTGATATCCTGGGCTTGTTCTCCGGCTTCAGGCCGTGAAATATTTCCCGAACGTACATTTTAGCCACCCGGTGAGGGGTGCCCTTCAAGCTGTCGTCGGTGAGGTCGAGCCCCAGCGTGTTCATTATTTTTTCAAAATGCTTTTCAATGATCGCAACTTTCGCATCATCCGACATCTTGAATGCATCTTCTCTCATGGGCGTTTCTATGGATGTTGCCGCATGATTGTCGCCTATTGTGTCGTGGTCATTGTTGTCGTCACTCCCATGAACATGATATCCATTTATCTTCCTGGGCTGATTTTCAATTTCCACTGTATTCAACAAAGTTTCTTTCAGTTTCATAAAGTTTGATCTTAAGTTGATGATTTCCGTTTATTTTACTCTTGGGGTACTGTATCTATCATAATTCAACTTGAATCATACACTAAACAAGAACAGCTGAATTTTGTTTAACTTTTCTGATTATATTTTAAACAAACTCATCCATTTCCTGATATCCGGGGTATCATTAACGGCATCTTTTAGTATTTTTACCCACAGCATAACCAGAGCGTGGGAAAAAATTTTAATACTGCAACAATATTCATCCTCGGGGCCATCATTTATATTTTAGGAATGGTACTGATAGGGATCATGGACATAGATGCATCCCTTTATGCAGAAATGAGCCGTGAGATGCTTGGTTCAGGCGACCTCCTTGATTTCAGGAACAGGGTAATTGACCGCTACCTTGATAAACCGCCGCTTCTTTTTTGGTTATCAGTTTTTTCCTACTACCTCTTTGGTTTATCTGAGTTTGCTTATCGTCTGCCCACCTTCCTGGCCACCCTGTTAGGGGTTTATTCCACTTACAGGATGGCACGAATATATTATGAAGACCGTGAAATTCCCTATGTTGCCGGAATCTTCCTGTTCTCCTGCCAGGCCTGGTTCCTGATCAACCATGATGTAAGGACCGATGCGCTGCTTGCCAATTTTGTCATCTTCGCATCGTGGCAGCTTGCCGCTTACCTTGAAAGGAAAAGAGCGGTTAACTTCCTCCTGGCCTTTGTCGGTATTGGTCTGGCAATGATGGCAAAAGGCCCCATTGGACTGATGGTGCCTGTAATTGGCTTTGGTTCAGACCTGCTGATAAGGAAAAGGTGGAAAGATATCTTCCGGCCTGAATGGGTGCTGGGGATATTGATCATCCTGCTAACCCTGTCACCGATGCTTGTAAGCCTTTACCGGCAATATGGCGCCTACGGGCTGGAGTTCTTTTTCTGGACACAGAGCTTCGGCAGGATAACAGGTAGTAATTACTGGCAGGACAGCTCAGGCCCGCTTTTCTTTGTTCATACCTTTTTGTGGTCGTTCCTGCCCTGGTCACTGCTTACTGCGGCTGCCCTGGTGATCCTGGCCCGAAAACTGATAAAATCCAGGCTGAAGAGGAATACAGTGCGGGAATATGTCACTGTTTCGGCCTTTATCATCACTTTCCTGATCCTTTCCAGGTCGAGCTACAAGCTTCCTCATTACATCTATGTTGTATTTCCCTATGCTTCCATTTTCACCGCGGCGGGGGTAAGCAGCCTTATTAAAAGGGCCGGTAGGGACCCCGGTACCGGTCAGAAAATAACAGGTGCAATTCAGTACTTTATTTCAGCGATCCTGCTTGTTGCCTCTTCCCTTCTTGCATTCTGGATCTTTCCTGTTACCGAAATATGGGTATTTATTTCGATAGTGGTTTTTGTGGGCTTTGCATTCTATTTTCTTGTGATAAAGGGCCATACATTCAGGAAGTGGTTCTGGGTAACCCTCTTTTCAATATTTACGGCGAATTTCATCCTTAACATCCAGGTTTACCCTGAATTAATGAAATACCAGGCAGGAGAAAAAATCGCAGGTTACATCAATGAAAAAGGGATCCCTTCTGAAGACCTTTACCAGGTTTACTATCACAGTTCAGCATTTGATCTCTACCTGGGTGACACTCCTCCAGAGGCAAACCCGAGAAAGATAAAGCGGCTGACGGAACTGAAGGAGGAATTCTGGGTCATAACCAATGAAAGGGGGTTAAAGGATCTGGAAGAGATCTCCGCATCACCTTACCCGGTAAAAGAGTTTGACAATTACAGGGTCCAGATCCTTACCTGGAAATTCCTGAACCCTGATACCAGGAGGGAAAGCCTCGAAAAGCTCTACCTTCTCAAATTCTAGATATTTTTTCAGGCAGTTTCAATAATATCAGGATCCTGCCTCTTAAGAACTGCTTCATATATTGAAGCGAAAGCCCCTTCTATCCACATTGAAGCAGGTATAATTCCAACAATAAGGAGAATGAACCCGAGGATGGCAACAGGTATGGCCAGCAGGTACATCAAAAAAATAGTTATTGCATATCCGTTGGTCATCTCCCAGCTTTTCTTGATAGCGGCGACAGGCTCCATGTCTTTGTCCATGACAAGATATGGCACAAAGGCAAGCTTACAGGCAAAGATTATCCCGGGAATGATAAGTAGCAGGATACCAAAACCTATGATAATACCCGAAAGTATGCCTGCCCCCATAACGTTCAGCCAGTTGTTGAATGGGACAAACAAATCCCTGATCTCAACCTTCTCCCCCCTCACTGCTTTCAGGAATGCCCATGCAACTCCAAACTCAAGAGGGATACCGATGAGTATACCATAGAAAAAGTTAAAAAGTCCTGCCTGCCACGAAACATCCCCCGATGATTCCATTGCTGCCTCGACAATTCCGAGGGGTAAGAATAACAGGGCTGAAATAATGATGATCAGTAAAAGCTCAATAAAGCTTTTCTTCATGATATCAAATGAATATTCATAGGCACCGCCAACCGTGGGTTGCGGTCTAGTGTAATAATCCGGTCCTGACAGTTCCATTTGTATGCTTTTTTATTGATTCCAATCAAAGATAAGGATTGGTTATATAAATTTGTAAGTTCGATTGATTAAAATACCCTGCCGTTTAGCAAAAAAAATATTGTAAACCGTTTAACAGCAAATATCTATTGGTTCCGACATGAAAACATTGCTGCTTATCTTTTCATTATTTGCCATCAGCCTGGCTTCCTATTCTCAAAAAGAAAGGGCTCTGATAATTGTCGATATACAGGACTTTTATTTCCCCGGCGGTGATGCTGAGCTGGTCAATCCCGAAAAAGCCGCTGACAATGCCTTCAAAGTACTTGAACATTTCAGGAACAATGGGGAGCCCGTTATCCATATAAGGCATAATTATGAACCCGGTGGGGATATTTACCAGGTGTTGGCGCCTGCGGAAGGGGAAAAAGTTATTTCAAAGGATTATGCAAATAGCTTCCGGGATACAGGCTTGCTTGAGTACTTGAGGAAGAACAATATCAAGGAGATAGCCATTGCGGGCATGCAGACCCATATGTGCGTAGAGGCCACTACGCGCGCCGCTGCAGACAAAGGGTTTAGTTGCACTGTGATTTCAGATGCCTGTACAACAAGGGATCTGAAATATGGCGACAGGGTCATCAACTGGGAGGATGTTCACTATTCAACTCTCAGCACCCTTAAGGGAGGTTACGCCACTATCATGACTGCATCGGAGTTCATCGAAGCCGATTAATGTGTCATTTCCATTATTTATCGTTCAAACAAAAGGCTGTTTTTCTTTGTTTGCTGATTATTGATCTAAAAACATATATTCAGTAGAAATAGATTTTTTAATTTCGGACGGAAAACATAGAGAGAGATGAAAACCAAAGCCGACAATACCGAACCAAGATTTAGCATCAGGAAGTACATAAGGGAAGAAACCCTCGGAGGATTTCTGTTGATCCTCACTACGATAATAGCTCTTATCTGGGCAAATTCAGGCTATTACGACATATATAAGAAAATATGGTACGATACCTACATGGGCTTTTCTTTTGCCAATTTTGAACTCAAGACCTCGCTTCATTACTGGATCAACGACGGGTTGATGGCTATCTTCTTTTTCATGATAGGGCTTGAGATCAAAAGGGAAGTCATAGCCGGGGAGCTTTCTACCATGAAAAAGGCC
The DNA here is from genome assembly GCA_964644135.1 of uncultured Bacteroidales bacterium. Taxonomy (GTDB): domain Bacteria; phylum Bacteroidota; class Bacteroidia; order Bacteroidales; family JAGOPY01; genus CAZMOK01. The sequence goes on from CAZXWD010000015.1 coordinate 27,009, forward strand.
AGTCTGCCATTGGCCGCCGCTGTTGGCGGCATGTTGTTCCCTGCTGCCATTTATGTGATCTTCAATGCAGGAAATCCTCAGAACTTCGATGGCTGGGGCGTTCCAATGGCCACTGACATTGCCTTCGCCCTGGGCCTTATGTCGCTGCTTGGCAATAAGGTAAATATTAACCTGAAGATATTTCTCACAGCGGTCGCCATTGCCGACGACATTGGCGCTATCATGGTCATTGCCCTTTTCTACACCGAAAACATACAGACCGGTGAACTGATCAATGCGGCCATTTTCATGGCCGTACTTATCGGGGCCAACAGGCTTGGTGTGAGACGAGCTACTTTTTATGCACTGGTTGGCTTTGCCGGTGTCTGGCTCTCATTCCTATATTCGGGCATACATGCAACTATAGCCGGTGTCCTCATCGCCCTCACCATCCCTGTCAGGACCAAAGTAAAAGAAGACAGGTTCATCGATGACATCTGCGACCTGGTAGATGAATTTGAAAAGGCCCGGCCAAACGGCACTACCCTGCTTTCAAAAAAGCAGGCCCACCTTATGAGCAAGATTGAAAAATTAAGTGACGATGCCCATACACCTCTGCAGAAGCTGGAGCACGCACTGCATCCGATTACTGCTTATTTCATTTTACCCTTGTTCGCTCTTTCAAATGCGGGGGTAAGGATCGAGGGTAACATCGGAGACCTGCTGCTCCATCCTATTGCCATTGGTATTATTGCCGGTCTGGTAATAGGCAAGGTTGCAGGAATTACCTTACTTTCAAAGCTGATGGTTAAGCTTAAGCTGGCTGTTTTGCCCGAAGGCGTTACCTGGAGGCAAATAGTAGGTGCGGGACTGATGGCCGGTATAGGCTTTACAATGTCGATATTCATCGCCAATCTGGCCTTTAAGGATCCATACCTCATCCAGGTTGCCAAGATCGGAATATTCACAGCCTCACTGATCTCGGCCATCAGCGGGTTGCTTTTACTGAACTTTTCCGGTAAGAAAGATAATGATAAAATAAAGAAAGCCGATCCGAAGTGATCCATGCATGCATCCTACTTGCTGAATGTGATATCAGGTCAATCTATCAAAAAAGATGATACTCTCATCTCACGGCCTGTGAGGATTTCTGAACGTACGCTTTTACACTCAGGACAGGGGTCGAAAGCAGAGGTTACCGGATATTCGTGCTCACATTCAAGGCACCTGGCAACCGCTTCGATCTTCCTGATAACCAGTTCAGAATTGGTCAGCAGGCTATGTTCAACGGCAACATCCCAGGCAAATTCAAGTGCATCGGATTCAATACCAGCCATTTCGCCTATTTCCAGCTCAACCCTGGTAACCTTTACGGCCCCTTCCTCTTTTGCTCTTTCCTCCACCATCTCCACTATGCTGTATGCAACTGAAAGTTCGTGCATATTATTATTACCTGTGTAATTAAACCTCGATACAAAGATATTGTTAATAGGTCACAGGGGCATTTTGCAGCTAATTAAATATTCTTATATTGTAAGTAAATCAAAACTAATATGATAGATTACATTCCCTCTTTGCCGGAGAAAATAGTCTGCCTGTCTGAGGAAACGACTGAAACACTCTATCTTTTAAATGAAGAGAACAGGATAGCTGGCATTACGATTTATACGGTGCGGCCTCCCGAAGCAAAACATGAAAAGCCGAAACTGGCTTCTTTTCTTGATGCCGACATCGAGGAGATAGTGAAAATAAAGCCCGACCTGGTGATCGGGTTTTCAGATGTGCAGGCGACCCTTGCCTCAAAGCTGGTCAGGAAAGGGCTGAATGTCCTGATATTCAACCAGCGATCGATAAGGGAGATCCTGAATACTATCCTGGCAACAGGCACACTTGTAGGAAAAAGTGAAAAGGCGCTGGAACTTGTAATGAGCCTGAAACAGGGCCTCGACAATATAAAAGAGGAATCAAGAGCCCTGAAATCAAGGCCAAAGGTATATTTTGAAGAATGGGACAAACCGAGGATATCCTGTATAAAATGGGTTTCGGAGCTTATTTCAATTGCAGGCGGAGATGATATTTTCACCGACCTTTCCAGGCATCCTGACGCGAAAAGCCGGACCATCAGTGATGACGAGGAGATCATCAAACGAAATCCCGATATTTATATAGCTTCCTGGTGTGGTAAACCGTTCAACAAGAAATCATTGCTAAAAAGAAAAGGATGGAATGGGATAGAGGCCGTTAGAAATGACAATATTCATGAAGTTGATTCGGCAATAATCCTTCAGCCGGGACCTGCTGCGCTGACCGATGGGATCAGGGAACTGCAAAGAATATTCAGGGAGTGGGACGCATAAAAAAAATGATTGGCAAAATTTGAAGCCAATTTACTTTTCTTCCTCATTTTTAAGATATTTCGTGATATCAACGCCAATGCTGATGCTGCCAGAGATCTTGCCATTTTGATCCACAAGCCTTACATTGAACCATTCAATCATCCTTTCCTCTCCGTCTTTCGTTAGGATCGGGTTTTTATACTGTGGATGGAAGTTGTTTTTTAAAACCTCGAGAAAAGCTCCCTGCACATCGTATGTCACGGTATTAGGCAGGAATTTATCGAACCAGTCCTTCCCAACAACTTCATCTGCCTCATAACCTGTCAGTTCAAGGAAATAGGGATTGATATAATCAACATTTCCCATCCTGTTAAGGCCTACTACGATCAGGTTAACCCTGTCGAACAGTGATTCCCACATTTCTTCTTTTTCTCTTATTTCATCGGTTGTGCTGGTAACGGTGAGCACTCCCAGGAATATAGAAAGGCTCATAGAAATGGTAAAGAGAACGAGGAATACAGGAAGAAGGTACGGAGACTCCAGGTACTGGTTCAGTACCAGGTAGTCGTAAACAACTGCAAAAACCACTATGAAGACCTGTATTACAAAGAACAGCGCTACGTCCCTGATTCCATAATTATACATGCGGTATGCTGAGTAGATCATGTAGGTAATGAGGATCAGGATAGAAAAATCGACAAGAAAATGCCATATATGAATTCTGGCATTGGGAAAGGTGTACGTTTCACCCCAGGGTAAAACACCTTCCTCAAGGCTTATGACCTCCCTGTAGAGGATACTCTCAGGAGAAAATATATTGATAATTATAAGGACTATATAAGTGGCAGTTATTGCTGTTACTGCCCAGTAAGTCTTATCCTGGGTGTAATGAAAAATGAACCAGGCAAGTGAAATACCCGACAGGCTGAGGAACATCATGGCAAACTTGATATGGATCACGAAGGATGATATATCAGTAGCTTCATAACATAATTTCCTGAAGATCAAATAGAACGCAACTGATATACTCAGTGCGGCTAGCGTAAGGTTTGTATATCTCTCCCGCTTGAAAATGCCTGCCAGGAAGTGCCAGACCCCTATTGCCAGACATACGCCTGTCAATATATTGAACAATGTGGGAAGAACTTGCATGTTATAAGACTTTGGCCGCCAACATAAACAAAAGTAATATCTAAATTACTTAAAGTAAAGTTATCAGGATGTTAAATGCATGTTAAAGAAATCATAAAAAAAACAATTTCTTGTGTCATTCCTCTTCAAACAGGCTGTCATCTATTTCACGGTTCAGCTCATAATCATAAAAGTGAAGATATATATACCCTGTTTTCAGGGTATCGCTTTTCATCTTATCCCTGTCAATCTCTATGGTCCGGTTGATGAAATCGAGAGGGATATTGAATTCCTTCACTTCAAATTCTACGGTCATTTTAGAGGGCAGTTTGAGATCTTCATAATACTCAAACCGGATAAGACTGGTGCCTGTTGACTTTGTATGGCTTTCCATCTTGGAAATAAGGTAGTCAGTGGAATCGACCCATACAGTCGAAAGTACTACATCCTGGTTGGAGCCCATCGGGATTACCTTGATGATATAATGGTAATCCCTGCCTATAAGTTCCTGGCCTACCAGTACGGCTGAATAATCCTCACTGAGTATCTTCTGAAATGACTGGTTAAGTCCTCTTTTCGGGAGCATCAGAAACTCGTCCGATTTAAACTTTACCTTATCGGGTTGCTTAAAATAGAGCTCAGCGGTTTTTACCGGCATCTTTATGAAATCGACGTCTACATCTATCTCAACGGTCACCTTATATTCTTTGATGCCCTCCTGGTGTTCGAGCACTTTATCAAGTATGGCATAGGGATCGGCTTCTTTTTGTGATAATAGGGCAGGTGAAACAATAAGCACTGAAAGAAACAGGACCAGGTATTTCAATTCTTTAATTCTCATAATTTTAGGATAAAACATCTTTCCTGTTAAAATGATACCATGTAACAAAATAGAAAACAACTATATGGACAACCAGCACATATGCATCGCGCAGCAGCATCATGGGTTGGATATCAAACCTGAACAGGTACATCCATGAATTCAGGTAAGAAGTAAACAGGAAAGGCCTGATAAGGTTGAAAATTTTAAGATTGATAGAGGAAACCAGGGTCAGAAGAATGATTATGGCAATGGTGAGCAATATGGGCCCAATGGAACTGTCGGAAAAACTGGAAAGCATAAGTGAAAGTGACGCCACCGTGATCATACTCAGCAGTCCGAAAGCAAAGGCAACCGTGAACCGCATCATCAACTCATCCTGGGGGATGATATTGAGCGTTTCAAGCAGGACCATCAGGTCCCCTTTACCAAAAACAACCAGCCCGAGGGGCAGACTGAACAATCCGAGGAAAAGGACAAGGGCGCCGGTATACATGGAAGCTGCGATAAATTTGGCATTAACCAGTTTTGTACGTGATACAGGCCTTGTAAGCAGTAACCTGAAAGTGCCGTTATGAGATTCACCTGAAAAAAGGTCCCCGGTCACCAAAACTATAAGCAAAGGAATATGCACCCACATAAAGTTGAGCACCAGGTAGGTAACCATATACCCGTTTATCAGGTTACCCTGCAGGGTAAACACATCTTCAAGATTCTGGGTAAGGAAGTCAAGGATTTCCTGGCCCTCCATATAAACGGCTATATGAGTAAAAGCAACGAATATTATGATTGCCAGGAATCCAATATAGCTCCTTGGGCGCGTAAAAACCTTATATAATTCAAGCCAGGTTATGGTCAGCATATCAGGTCAGGTTCATGAAATAATCCTCTAATGTCTGTATCTGGTTGATCGATTCAACTTCTATACCTTTTAAGGCCAGGTATTTATTAAGCTCGGGGATGAGGTCCCGTCTGGCCTTCACAGCAAGCTTTCCGTTCTCAACAATCGCCTCTTCTATTTCTATGCCGCTATCCTTAATTAAATTTAATGCACTGCGTGGGTCTTTAACACCAAAATATGTCTTGATGTCAAAAGCATCGAGAAGGTTCTTAACCTCGCCCTCAACTACCACTTCTCCCCTGTTTATGATGATCATCTTATTTGCAATGAGCTCCACTTCGTAAAGTAAATGGGAAGAAAGAAAGATGGTTTTACCGAGGTCCCTGTTGAGGTGAAAGATCAGTTCGCGTATATCCTTGATGCCGGAGGGATCGAGTCCGCTTCCCGGTTCATCCAGGATAATCAGTTCAGGATCGTGGAGAATGGCCTGGGCTATTCCCAACCTCTGTTTCATCCCCTTGGAATAGGTCTTTACCTTGCTTTTGGCCCTTTCACTAAGGCCAACCATCTCAAGCACTTCAGAGATCCTCGTTGCAGGAATGTCGAATCCTCCGTACCGGGCCAATAGCCAGAGGTTTCTTTCAGCGCTGAGATATTCATAGAAATCGGGTTTTTCTATCAATGCTCCAACCCTTGAAAGGATCATGTGCTTATGATCCGACAGCTCTTCACCGAAAACTTTAATATTCCCTGAATCCGGCCTGATAAGCGACAGAAGCATTCTTATGGTTGTACTTTTCCCTGATCCGTTAGGCCCAAGGAAACCATAAACATCCCCTTTGTCGACGGAAAAACTGATGCCGCTAACAGCTTTTACCTCGTTAAAATGCTTATAGAGTGAATTAACTTTTATTATTTGATCATTCCCGTGGGTCATACTCTAATTCCGGAATTACATAACGGACAATGTCCTGACATTGTTCTGAAGTCGTATCGGGATACATACCTTGGCATGAGGAAAGTCGAGCTCCAAAAATACCATGTAAAAATGAACTTTGGTTTTTTGAAAACGAAATCAGGAAGCAAGTGGTACCATCGATACCCATTATCATAAAAATATTTATGGCACTCCTTGCCAAACCCAAGTTCTTCAGCCGCTGCCCGGGCAGCATCACGCTGGCACCTTGATTTTAAAACGGGTTTAAGTATCCGGTATTTGAAACCATAACAAAACATCTGATCTTTTATCTGCTTATAATTCTGATACCTTGACCTTGCATCAAGCTGTGCAAAAACAGGCATCAGCATAAACGGCACAAGTGAAATTGATTTAAGGAGCTGGTATTCACCCGCAAGCCACCGTTCAATTTTTAAAAGATCATAAAGAACAATGAAGATCACTATTTCGGCAATAGTGATAATATGTAGCAGATAACCTGCCTTGAGGTAAGATAATATGGGGGATCGATATTTCACCGGAACTATTTTTATGGCTGTAAATATAGAAATTATTAGCGGTGCCAAACTTATTACCGTGCTTTGAATCTTAATATTCTATGATATATGTTTTATCAGTTCCCCCGCTGCCGGTAATGAGAACAGAGCCCCCGACATCCACCCTTAAATGACCGGTCGTTTCTACAATCAGCTCATTAGCGGTAAGTGAGCTCCCGCTCCGGACTATCAGCTCTATACAGTTAAAGTCACCTGTATTATCCCGTTGCACATCCAGTTACCGCCTGTATGTTCAAGAGGCATTCCATAAAGGTCGAGCCCCATTTCAGCGGCGAGTACCAAAGGGATATCATCATCGTCGGGCCTGGGCCTGTTATAGTGGGGATTTCTTTCTTCATCAAATCAGACTAAATGAGATATATTAAAGAGATGGCAGTTTAAAAAAGTAATGTTAAGATAAATGAACTGAAACAGTAACCCAAAGCCAAAATAGTGCAATAATTCCAGATGAGAAAATATATCTTTAACTTCGCTGATGAATTTAATAACTCTTTCTGATAAGAAAGTATAGTAATGCTCACTGTTATCCATACCGTACCATTTAAACTTCTGAAGTTCGCCCTTATCCTGTTTTTACCATTACTGACAGCCTCTTCCGGTTCGGCCCAGTTTATTTACGGCTTCAAGACCGGGGCAAATATTTCAAATATGAGAATAGAGAACGGGGCAAGAAATGTAATCCTTGGAGATTTCAGGGCGAAACCGGGATTTAATGCAGGCTTTATTGGGGAAATACCTGTTAATGGCTGGTTATCAATACAGTTCCAGGTAAACTATGATCAGAGAGGAGTTAATTACTTTGAAGAAAAATACGAACTTGGGAACAGGACAAGCATCGACGGAAACATTAACCTGCATTATCTTGAAATACCTTTGTTTGTCAAGTATCATAAGGTATTGAACGAAAAAAAGAAAAGAGGTTTACTTGTAAAACTGGGGCCTGACCTGGCTTACCTTCTTGCAGGCAAGCTCAACGGTACAAGAAGCTTTAATGAAGAAACTAGCGAGATCAATGAAACTGTAGTTGCCAACACTTCATCCTCTTCCATTGGAATGAGCATCGCCGCAGGATTTTTCTTTCCCATAAAGCATATCAGGGCTTTTGTAGAGATGAGGTACAATTACGGATTCACTAATGATTTTGTCGGCACAGAGGAAATCCCTTCCAATGAACTTAAGGCCTATGGCAATGTTATTTCGGTCAATTTCGGAATGATTGGTTTCAGCCGCTGGGACAGGTACTAGCAATCAGCTTATATTGAGCACTTTTGCCCCCCTGATCTTCCGGTTCTCTCCTTGTGGTCTTGCAATACTTGACTTTCCAGAAATTATTCAACATATCCATGGCAGAATTGTTATGAAAAAAGAAGCAATCTGCAAACTAAAATGAGTGGCAACTGGATCACGTTTATACTGGTCTTCGGATTTATCATTGCAACGGCCCTGTTCACCTATTTTGTGCCTGTCCTGCACTGGTACATGGCTTCGCAGGCGGGGATCAACCTTTCCATCATCAAGCTTATCAAATTAAGGTTCAGCGGCTATTCGCTCGACATACTCATCGACAACCTGATAAAGATCAGGGAGTACGATCTTCCCTTCACCATCGAAGAACTTCTTGCCCATAGTGACAAAGGAGGTAATATCGATAATCTCGTCAGGGGAATGGTTTATGCCAGGGAATACAACATTCCGGTGACTAAAAGGGTCGCTGTCAAAGCAGACCTTTCAAAAGTAGACATAAGTAAAGGAGTTATTGAACTGACTGAAAAGAAATTAATGGAGGAGGAAAAGAGAAGGGCTCAAACAAAAAAGCCCCGGCCGGAAGCCGGGGCAAACATTTCCTGAGATATAACTATACCAATTCCCCAAGAGCTTTTTTCAGGAACTGGACCCTCACAAAAGCTGCAGCATTTCCATAATCCTTATGCATCTTGCCTTTGAAATCGGCAACAGATTTATAATTCTTATGGTACATCCAGTTCTCGAGGTCTTTCAGCATCTGGTCAATATATTCTATTCCGTTATTGTACAATGTTGTACATATCTCCACGGCAGATGCTCCGGCAAGCAGGTGCTTGACCATGGCTTCGGCATCATGGATGCCTGTATTGGCGCAAATATCGCAGTCGACCTTTGTAGAAAGCAACGAAACCCATCTTAAAGGCAATGTGGTTTCTGAAGGACTGCTAAAGATGTTATCGCCTATGATCTTTTCATCGTCAATATCGATGTCGGGCCTGAAGTAACGGTTAAAGAGGACCACGCCGTCCATGCCGGTCTCGCACATCTTCCGGACTGTACGGAACGGATTTGTAAGCATTGATCCGAGCTTGACCGCCACCGGAATGGTTACATGCTTTTTGACCTCTTCCAGTATCTTAATATAGGTTTCTTCCAGGTCGCAGCTTTCAATGTTCTCATCCGAAGGAAAAATTGAAATATTGAGCTCAATGCCATCGGCACCGGATGATTCAAGATGTTTCACCATTGCCGGCCACTCCTTTGGTGTGATACAATTCACACTTGCAATGATCGGCACGTCGGTCTCTTTCTTCGAATCCTCTATAAGCTTAAGATATTCCTTAACTCCATGCTCCCTGGCATGGCTGTCGATATAATCAACTGCTTCGGGAAACCAGAAATATTTATGATCCTGGTCCATAAGCTTGTTCCTGTCGGCCAGTAACTGCTCCTCGAAGAGTGATTTAAGCACGATGGCGCCCGCTCCTGAGTCGGCGCACTTCTTTACCAGGTCGATCTGGCTGGTAAGTTTCGAACTGCTTGCAATGATCGGGTTCTTAAGCTTAAGACCCATGTAAGTTGTTGAAAGATCCATATTATTCTGATTTACAAATTTTTACTACAAAGTTTGGTTTCGAATGTTTTTATATCAAGTAATCTTTCCGGCTTATCGATTACAGGGCTAATATAATCAAATGCATTTTCAAGGTTTTGTTTTGCCTTTTCCGACAACCCTTCTTTAAACTCCCAATCATATCCCTTAATATGGAGAAGATATACAATTGGTCTTTTATTGAACAGTTTTTCACAAAGGTGGACTATGTACCCCGGCGAAGCTGCATGAGTGGTGAACGACATTTCACTCTTCGCATCCACCAGGCTGATACAAAAGTCATCTATTTCTTCTACCGATGCATCGGCAAAAATCACAACATCGTTGCCCGCCAGTGCATCTGCATCTTCTATGTTGAGCTGGTAGTTTGAGTCGAACCACCAGCGCACTCCTTTTGTGTTCTTTGCCAGGGACTCGAGGCGGTGCGTGAATTCTATTCCCAGTCCGTCGTCACTCCGCCCCGGGTTCCCGTAACCGTATACAAGTATATTCAATTTTCTGCCGTTCCTATCTCCGTTTCTTGTCGATCAGGTTATTCTGAGCATCATACAGTGCTATTTCAAGCGGCATCTTACCAAGTGCATGTGTTGCGCAGCTCAGACAAGGGTCATATGCCCTGATAGCCACTTCTACAGCATTCATCATAGGTTCGGTTATCTCTTCCTGTCCGTTCATCCATGAGTTGGCAACCCTGTTCACCGACTGGTTCATCGGCTCATTGTTATTTGTTGTGGAAACAATGAGATTGGCCATGGTGATCTGGTCGTGCTCGTTTATCGCATAGTGATGGAACAGTGTTCCCCTTGGAGCTTCCAGCAGCCCAACGCCTTCTGAACGCTTCTCGCCTTTTGTTGTAAGCTCTCCTTTCATGAGGTCCGGATCGTTAAGCAACTCCTTCATCATCTCTGCAGAGTGAAGCGTCTCGATCAGCCTTGCATAGTGGTAGTGCATGCAATAGTTGTTCGGCTTGCCGTTTGTTAGGGCTTTATATTCTTCAAACTCTTTCTGTGCCAACGGGGTTGGGATAAAATCGCAGGTATTGAGCCTTGCAAGCGGTCCCACCCTGTACCAGCCTTTATCCTTACCAAGGTGCTTGATATAGGGGAACTTCATATAGCTCCAGTCTCTTACCTCTTCTTCAATATATTCGGTATAATCCTGGTAGTCAACATCGTCAAGGATCTTATTCCCTTCAGCGTCTACTGCACGCAGTACCCCGTGATAAAGATCGAGAGCACCGTCCTTGCGGACGAGGCTCAAGTGATTCGACGGGAAGTAAGCATAATTATCGATGAAGTCTTTGTTTTTCTTGTAATAATCCTTGAAGAAATCAACGATACTTTGCGACCATTCGATCATCTTGTCAATGTTCATCGGATCGGGCCCGTTAACAAAGAAGTCCTTTTCTTCCTGCGTGAGGTGTTTGTTAATTCCTCCCGGGATCGCACCAGTACCGTGGATCTTCTTTCCTGCCGTTGCCTTGATGATCTCCTGTCCGTACTTACGCATCATTACGCCCTGCACAGCCAGGTCTTTGTGTTCCATGGCCACGCCGATCACGTTCCTGATGGCCGGGTCGGCATCAATCCCGAAGAGAAGGTCGGGTGAAACAAGGTGGAAGAAGTGCAATGCATGCGACTGGAACATCTGGCCGTAGTGCATGAGGCGGCGCATTTTCTCTCCGGTGGGGGTGAGTCCGTCGCCCGTTCCGGCGCCGACTATAACATCAAGTGCCTTGGCGGCAGCCAGGTGGTGGCTTACGGGGCAGATGCCGCAGAGGCGCTGCACGAGCACCGGGGCTTCCCAGTATGGCCTACCCTGAACGAACCTTTCAAAGCCCCGGAATTCCACAATGTGCAATCTTGTCTGGTCAACCTGGTTTTTGTCGTCCAGGTGTATGGTAACCTTTCCGTGTCCTTCAACACGGGTTACAGGTTCTATAGTGATCTTTTTCGACATTTTTTTTCCTCCTTTTAGTCAAATTTTACAACCTCATAAGGGAGTTTCATCTCGTCACCCGTAACTAAAGCAACCAGTGCATTCCATATAAGGTCGGCACGTGGCGGGCATCCCGGTAAATAATAATCGATCTTGACTATTTCGTGACAGGGATACACCTTGTCGAGTATCATGGGCAACTCATCGTCATTGGGCATTATCTTTTCCTTGTTCAGCCCTACAGTGGGCCCGTTGAGATAGGCTTCGTCTAGGCATTCCTGAACGGGTATGCCGTTCCTGAGTGCCGGCAGCCCTCCCATAATGGCGCATTCGCCAACTGAAACGAGGATCTTGCAGTTTTTTCTGAAATCCTTCAGGACTTCAACATTTTCGCTGTTACAGCATCCTCCTTCGATCAGGCCTATGTCGCATTGCTTGGTAAATGTTTTGATATCATCTATCGGTGATTTATTGAACTCTACGAGTTCTATCAGCTCCAGGATGCGTTCGTCGATGTCGAGAAGCGACATGTGACAGCCAAAGCATCCTGCAAGCGATGTTGTGGCAACTATTGGTTTACTCATATCAGGATTGTTTTTATGATCATTACTTATTTTTCAATATCACTGCCTATCGGTGCATTGTCGTATTTACGGCTGCCAATAGGTGAATAATAGCCTCTTTCTTTCTTCAGGATGGCACCTACCGGGCAGATCTCCATTGCCTCAAGGGCTTCTTCCTCAGTAAGCTGATTTGCCAGTTCATGGTCCAGTACCACATGAAGGTGATCTCCGCCACGGTCCTTGAATGCAAAAACATTCTTGCCTTCTTTCTGTACCGTCCTTATGCACCTTTTGCACATGATACAACGGTTGCGGTCATGGTAAATAAGATCGCTTTCGGCATCCACACCCTTCATCGGGAATTCATACTTGAACCGGGGCACCATCATTTTGTACTTGTATGCCAGTGCCTGGAGTTCACAGTTACCGCTTTTTTCACAGGCCGGGCAGAAGTGGTTACCGGCGACAAAAAGAACTTCGATAAGCGTTTTACGCACTTCGTTGAGTTCCTCGGTGTTGTTTTCAACAGCCATCCCTTCCGAAACCGGTGTAGTGCAGGCGGTCATGTACCTGCCGTTCACTTTAACGTTACAAATCCGGCATGAACCTGCAGGCTTCACGCCTTCAACATGGCACAAGGAAGGAATAAAGATGTTACACTCGGTGGCTGCATCTATGATGGTCTGGCCGGGTTTTGCGTAACATTCCTTACCGTCTATCGTGAATTTTATTTTTTCGTCCATATGTCAAATGATCTTTTTTGTTTACAAACTTATTCGTGAACATTGGGTATCCTACCGACGTGCTCGCAGGCTTCGGCAACGGATTTTTTCATGTCGAAGGTTGAAACGAAATCTTCCCTTGACGTTATCAGTTTGTCGTAGAGAGGCCTGAAGTTCTCGATAGTAGAGAGTATCGGGTTGGCTGCCGTTTGTCCGAGTCCGCAGCGGTTCACATTCTTCATGTACATGCTCCACTGCTTCATGTCATCGATATCTTTCCTTGTGCCATGCCCGTCGAGCATACGCTGAAGAGTCGACTTAAGGATCGGGGTGAGCGAACGGCATGCAGAACATGAGCTGCATGATTCTTCTATGAAGAAATCGGTGAAGTTCATAACCACGTCCCTTAGCAGGTCGCGCTGCTTGCCGATGACGATCATGGATCCGCCGGTTGCGAAGTCTTCGAAGGCAATTTCACGGTCGAACTTTGTGGGGTCGACACATCTTCCTGACGGGCCGCCTACCTGGACAGCCTGGACGTTTGATGCACCAACCATCTTAAGCATGTCGTTTATGGTCATTCCCCATTCAACTTCATAAACACCCGGGTATTTGCAGTCACCGGAAATACTGAGCATTTTCGTGCCTGAGGATTCCTTGGTTCCCATCGCCTTGTACCAATCGCAGCCGTTAACAACGATCTTAACGGCGTTGCAGAAGGTCTCCACATTATTTACTGAAGTGGGGGCATCGTGGTAACCTTTCTGCACGGGGAACGGAGGCCTGTTTCGGGGCTCGCCCCTCTTTCCTTCCATGGATTCAATGAGGGCTGATTCCTCACCGCAGACATAAGCTCCCGCTCCAATTTGTATCCTTACATCGAAGTCGAACCCTTCTTTCCCAAGGATGCCCTTTCCGAGCATATTCTCCTTTTTCATTTTCTCAACTACATCTTCGAGGTATTCCTTAAGATAGAGGTATTCGTACCTGAGGTACATGACACCTTCTCTTGCACCAGCAGCATAACCTGCAAGCGCCATCCCTTCGAATATCATTTCGGGAACTTCCGTAAGTATGACCCTTTCCTTGAATGTACCGGGTTCACCCTCATCGGCATTACAAACAATGTATTTTGTGTCACCCGGTGCCTTGCGGGCAAATTCGAGCTTGAGGCCCATCGGGAAGCCTGCCCCGCCCCTTCCTCTCAGGTTCGAAGCTTTTATCTCTTCAATTATATTTTCCGGTGAAGAATTCACAGCCTTTTTCAATGCAGATCCGCTGGCATGTCCGCTGAAAACGACGGGGCCTTTTTTCCTGAGGTTGTTCTTTACCATAGAGTTGATTAGCGGATGACTGTTGTTGCCATCGCCCGTTTCCTCAACAAGCTCTTCAACTTTCTTTCCGGCACGGAATCCGTCGACCAGATTCGAAACTTTTTCAGGTGTGAGGTTGGTAAATACAACGTTATTGACAATAGCCGCCGGTTCCTGGTCGTTCATGCCTATGTCGGCAGTATCCCAGAGGCCGATCAGTCCGTCGTTGGTGACAGAATTAAAAAATGCCCCTGTTTCCTTCTCAAATGCGCGTACAACATCCTCCCTGCCCATCATGTTCGACACGGTGCTGTTATTGAGGTATACGGCATATTTCCCCACCGGCTTCCTTGAAAAGAAGTGGTAGAACGAGAGGGTTTGATCAACGTCCACAACCGACATTTCGAGGTTATCTGCTACTATCTTCACGGCTTCATCGGGCACATACCCGTTTTCAGCCTGAACATCGAGCAAGATATCCATCAGCCTGCTGCGGTCATTCCCATACTTCGAAAGAATGCTTTTCACAGTTGCTTCCATAAATACTCTTTGGTTATTTTTGGTTATTTTTTAAGTGGTTTCCTTATTTGTTAAAACATTAACAACACAAAATTACTCCCTTTTAAAGAGTGGCTAAAGCCTGAATAATATTTAGAATGGTTTTAAATACAAAAAGCTATCTATTTATCTGTTTTATTGATACTTATAGCTATTTAGAATAAGAATAAATTAGGTATCAGATCAATAAATAAACTGATATATGTCAGTTTTTTGGCTGATTGCTAATGGCTGATGGCTTTTGGCTGTTAGCTGATGGCTGATGGCTGTTAGCTGATGGCCTTGTGTTTCCGCGCTTCTGAGCTTCTGAGCCTCTGAGCCCCTGCGCTTTCATTGATAACTGATCACTGATAATTGATAATCGATAATTGATAATCGCTCATTGTTGCCATGACACGGAGGGAGGTAAAATGATCAACCCTTATCAATATAATACCCTATCTCATCGATATAGGTGATGACGTCGCATTCCTTTACGTATATGCCTTCAGGTACATCGAATTGTGCGGGGGCAAAATTCAAAATACCTTTAATGCCTGCTGAAACCAGTAATTTTACAATGTTGTCTATATCATCAGGAGGTGTTGTGAGCACGGCTATGTCAATTTCCATATCCTTTATGACCCTGTCCATGTGGGTTATATGAAATGCAGGAAACCCTTCAATATCAGTGCCATTTACTGATGGATCGAGATCAAAGGCAGCCTTCATCAAGAGGTTGTTGTCGGTCTCATTCATGAAATGTAGGATGGCCCTGCCCAGTTTCCCGATACCCACAAGGCAAACCTTGTTGACCCTTCCATGATCAAGCGTATTGTCGATCAGGTTGATAAGTTCATCCACACGGTATCCTTTGCGGTGATTCCCGGATATACCGATGAGCATAAGGTCCCTCCTTACCTGGACAGGGTGAACACCTGTCATCCGTGCAAGGTCATGTGAAAAAACATGAGGCTTTTCAACATATAAATACCTGGATAAAAACCTGCGGTATTTACTGAGCCTGTATACGGTGCTTTTCGGCAGTGACATATTTCATGAATTAGGCAACAAAGTTATACACACTATTGTTAATTAATTAACAGATAGAATTAATTTAGAATGATTCTATAGGGTATTACGGTGTTAAAGTGATAAATTTTTACATCGATACGTCGTTACATCGCTAAATGTTCAGGCTTGGTTGATTAATGATTAATTTTGCAAATCCAAAAAGGAGAAGCAATTAAAAAAGCTAAGGAAATAAAGGTCCAGGGACTGGTACAGGGGGTTGGGTTCAGGCCGTTCATATACCGCATAGCTCATGAAAGCAATATCAAGGGATGGGTCGAAAATCGGAATGACGGAGTCTTTATCCATGCCGAAGGAGAACCCGGGGATATTGAAGCCTTTCTGGAATGCATCTCTTCAGAATCACCTGAAGCATCCTCAATATTCTCACTGGAAACACAGGAAACAACTCTCAACGGATACAATGACTTCTCCATAACCAGGAGTAAAAGCACTTCCGGTGAAATAACCGAAGTGAGCCCTGATATCGCTGTTTGTGATGCATGTCTGGAAGACCTGAAAATACAACCTCACCGGATCGGTTACCCTTTCATCAACTGCACAAATTGCGGTCCCAGGTTCACTATCATCCGCGACCTGCCCTACGACCGGGACAAGACCACAATGGAACCGTTCGAAATGTGCCCGGTATGCGAAAAGGAATACAAAGATGTCCTCGACCGCCGCTTCCATGCGCAGCCTGTCGCCTGCAACAACTGCGGGCCGCAATATACCCTTCATCCCGGAGAACGTAAGATCACCGATATTAATGAAATTCTCGTTAGCGCCGCAAAGCTTATTGGCGAAGGAAAAACACTTTCCATCAAAGGCCTTGGCGGCTTTCACCTGTCGTGCGATGCACTGAATGATGAGGCCGTCGCGAAACTGAGATCCCGGAAGTACCGGGAAGGGAAGCCTTTTGCGGTCATGTTCAGGGACCTTGCGGCAGCAGAAAAGCATGTCAGGGTAAATAAAGAGGAAAAAAAGCTGCTCCTCTCCTGGCGCAGGCCCATTGTGATCTTAAAAAACAAGGGCAAGGGATACAACTTAGCCCCATCGGTGAGCAATGGTTTCGACACCACCGGGGTGATGCTCCCTTATATGCCATTTCATTACCTTCTTTTCGAAAATCTTGAAACTGATGCTATTGTCCTTACCAGCGGCAATTTATCCGATGAGCCCGTTATCATAAGTAATGATGAGGCCCTTGACAGGCTGAATAAGGTATCAGACGCCGCCATAACCTATAACAGGGAAATACACAACCGGGCTGATGATCCGGTAGCTTTTGTGGTCAACAGCAAGCCAAGGCTGATAAGGCGTTCGAGAGGATATGCGCCAAATCCTGTGAGGACAGGTTTTAACGTTGAAGGCATCTTTGCGGCAGGCGCCGAACTGGTCAACTGCTTTGCCATTGGTAAGGGTAATCAGGCCATTCTCAGTCAGCACATAGGCGACCTTCAGAACCTTGAAACCTTTGAATTTTACAGGGAATCAGCAGACCGGTTCCGGCGCTTGTTCCGTTCAGAAATAACCCATATTGCCCTCGACCTGCACCCGGATTATCTTTCAACCCGTTATGCCCTGGAGCTGGCAGGGGAACTGGGCATAGAACCCATACCTGTCCAGCACCACCATGCCCACATAGCCTCCTGCATGGCCGAACATTCCCTGGATGAAAAAGTAATCGGCATATCCTTCGACGGGACAGGTCTGGGTGACGATAACACCATCTGGGGAGGAGAGATCCTTCTTTGCGACCTTGAAAGCTATGAGAGGTTTTCTCACCTTGAACCGGTGCTGCTCCCGGGGGGTGATGCTGCCACCAAAAACCCATGGCGGACAGCCGTATCTTACCTCTGCCGCACTTACGGGGAGGGGTTCCCGGATATTGGGATACCGTTCCTTAAAGCAATCCCAAAAAATGAAATTGAATTAATCGTCTCCGCAATCAAGCATAAGATAAACACCCCTGTAACCACCAGTATGGGAAGGCTATTCGATGCCGTAGCCGCCTTAACAGGAACCTGCACCCACTCACTGTTCCACGCTGAGGCCCCGATGAGGCTTGAACAGCTTGTATTACCAGGTATTGGGGAAAGTTACCCCATAGGCGGGGAAAAACCTGTCAAAACAAACCTATTGATTGAAAAGATAGTTGAAGATATTCTTGAAAATAAAGACAACAGGCTCATAGCCACTAAATTCCACAATACGATAATAGATATTATTTTTGCATCGGCCCGGAGGGCCAGGCAAGAAAGAGGAATTGAAAAGGTTGTCCTGTCGGGCGGCACCTTCCAGAACCGGTACCTTCTTGAGAATAGTGAAAAAAGGCTCAGCAAGGAAGGATTCAATGTTTACAGCCAGGAGCAGGTGCCCTCGAATGACGGGGGAATAGCCCTGGGCCAGCTCGCAATTGCAGCCAGGATTAGGAATAAATAAAAAAGGAAAAGAAAATGTGTTTAAGCATACCTGCCAGAATAGAAAAGATAGAAGGTGAAATGGCCACCGCTTCCGTTGGTGGCACTACTTACCGTGCAAGCCTGCAGATGCTCGACGATGTGAACGTGGGCGATTACGTGCTCCTTCACACCGGGTTTGCCATACAAAAGATCAGCAAACAGGAAGCGGAAGAAACCCTCAGGATCTTTGATGAATTTGAAGAACTGAACAGGCAAATGGACGAGGAAGATAGAGTTTAGAGCTTAGAGCTTAGAGTTTAGAGCTTAGAGTTTAGAGCTTAGAGTTTAGAGCTTAGAG
>CAZXWD010000016.1:0-7753 GCA_964644135.1 uncultured Bacteroidales bacterium
AATAATTTGTGCTTCTCAATGGTGATTCATCTCCAATGCACACATATCCTCCCCAAAAATAAGGGTGTGATTTGAGCTTTGTGGAATTTTCAAGATAATCAAGCTTGGCACTCCTCAATGCTTTATGCTTTTCCATTCCTTCACCCAGGAAATTGTAAAAATTGCCCATAATAGTGCTGCCGGCACGATCCTCAACGGTCCAAAGCGTCATTACCACACTTGGGATACCGGCATACATAAAGGCCCTTGCCAGGCTCATGATCCCTTCTCCTTTTTCAAGTTTTCCCGATCCGGTATTGCAGGCGCTCAGGACAGCCAGGTTGCCGTTAAACTCCATATTGTATAATTCGTATATGTTGAGGAAGCCTTCCCTCAGGCTGTCTTCCATAGTGGTAAAGACAAGCTTTGAAAATAACGGGTTTGCCCTGTCAACCAGGGTGTGCATGGCCAGGTGTATGATCTCATAATCGGGGGCATCTTCAATAAAATTGTGTTCATTGGCTTCAGCCCCTTTATAGCTTTTGCCCGGGTATTGCTCAAGAACAAGCCCTACTTCTTCTTCGGCATAAGGCAGCGGCAACAGAACCTCCCTGTAGTTTTCGGCCAGTTCTGAATTGTTCGGGTCAAATTCATCATACGCGGGTGCAAATGCAAGTACCCTTTGACGGGTGGATGGATTTTCTTTTTTTTCGCGGAAACTCTCAAAAGAAAGAGAATAGGAATACCTGATGGTGTGATCATTGATAAGGTAGCTCAGTCCTTTATAATCATCCTGCACTTTGAACAGTGTATCTTTCAGGAGGAGATCAAAAGAAATAAAGTTCAGTTCCGCATCCGGGATAATAAGCAGTTTATTACCGCTCATGAACTCTTTGGCAGGCTGGATGATCTTCTGGTAAAGGTAATTGGAAACGTTTATGAAGCTGATAAAATCTTCCGGCTGGTAATCGAGGGTGGGTGATTTTTTTGAGAGATCATGAAACTGCTCTATCGAGTAGAAAAAGGTTGTATCCACTCTTGAACTGATGCATTCGGAATGCTCATTGTTTATGATAAAAATATATAGAGTTGTATCCGCAAGAACATATTCGATCACCGTTTCACCCGGATCAAGTGATTTTCTGACTTCATCGGGACTTGCTGTCTCATCGGAGTATTTCAATGCGGAAAATAATGGGTATTCTTCTGTTATCCTTTCTTTCAGATCCTCAAGCTCAATTCTGTATTTAAAAAGGGTCTTGTTCCAGTTTTCGATCAGAGCGCTGTCGGGTTTGCTTTTATTGGATTCCTCATGGATCTTCTCGCTGTAAAAACCGATATTCAATTGCAGGGCTTCTTCCCTGTCGAGCAGTTCTTCCGGTATATTAGTAAGGCTGTGTGCCCTTGCCTCTCTCAGGGCATCCATGAGTATAGATGCCTTGTTCCATTCTGCCAGTTCGATCATCTTGGTGAAAAAGGATGAATAACCGGTAATTGAGTAAAGCTCAAAAGCTGTTGCTAAAAAATCTGTGATGATTTTATTGCTGTTTTTCGATAGAAACAGTTTGCTTTCTTCATTCTGGAAAGTATTCCTGATGGTATCTATTAGCCGGATGTTCAGGTTGTATGAATTGTAGCTCGAATACAGGGATGCTGTGTCAGATTTTGCACTCCTGTATTTCAAATAGAGAGTGTAGGCCTTTTCAGTCAGTGCCTCGAGGGTTATAAGGTCGGGGTCAATGCTCCTGTAATCAGGATTTACATGGATACCGGGATCCTCAAAACCAACCACAGAGGAAATGATGCTTCTCTGGTAAAAGAAAAGGGCACTGTCATATACCCCCTCATTGCGGTAGTAGTTCCCGATAATGGTGTTGATTTTTGCAATATCCCTGTTGTTTTTCCCCAGGATCTCTTCAAAAATTTTCTTTGAATCAAAAAGATATTCAAAACCTGAAGTTTTTTTACCCTGCTTTAAAAGACTTTCCCCGTAATACAGATAACAAAGCGCAATATCATGGTTGCGGTCACCTAATATTTTCTCAACTGCATAAATTGATCTGTCGAAAAAGGAATTTGCCTTTTCGTACTCTTCCAGGTTGGAATAAAGTTTTGCAATATTCCTGTAAGCCCGTATGATCTCTACACTCTCTCCTATTTCAATGGCTCTTTGGTAATAGTGGATCGCCTGGCTGTATTGATTCTTGCGCTCAAAGAGAAATCCTATATTATTGAGTATAGTTTGAATTGTGGATTTATAATTACTTGGATAATTTTCATAAATATTTAAAGCGTTCTGAAAATATGTCGATGCTCTATCAAAGTCACCTTTTGTCAAATAATAATTACCTTGAATATGATAAATATGAGCTAATCTTGGGCTGTCAGGCGGGAAATGTAACTTATAGATTTTTTCGGCTTTTTTAAGGTTATTGTAAGCTGAATCAATTTTTGAAACAAGAAAATAGAAATTGGCGATATTGAAATATGTCCTGGCCAGAGAGATCGAATTCTGGTCGTATAGTATCTTCTTAATGGCCAGTGAACTGTGCATGTATTGTTCCGCTTTCACGTAAAAGCCTTTGCTGGCATATATAATGCCCATATTCTGGCAGGCAGAGGCGAAATCCTCATTTACGGTATCAGATTCAGAACCCGCAATCTTATAGGCCTTTTCATAGTAGTAAAGAGCTGAATCAAGGTCTCTTTGATAGAAGAAATAATTGCCAAGGTTGTTATAAGTTTTTGCCAGGCTGAAAGAAGCACTGCTTTTTTTTGCCAGTTCCAGGTCGGATATTGATCTTTCAAGCAGGTACCTGGCCGTATCGAGCTCCTTCATGCTGAGGTAAACGGTGCCGGCAAGCTGTTGTATTCTGGCAAATAGCAGATCCTCGTTAGCGCTTCCTGTGGCAATGACCAGGCTGGAATCTATTATTTCAAGCGCTTCCTCATACTTTGAAAGCTTCCGGTTTGATTCGGCTATTGCAAGCAGTGTGGAAACCTGCTGTTCCTGGTCCCCTTTCTCAGCATAATAACCATAAAGCTTTTCCCTGAGAAGTATGGAGGAGTCATAATTACCACTTCTTAAGTGACGGAGAGCTTTTTGCTCAAGAGCTTGCGGATCAAATGTTTCCTGTGACAGGGATGATATGCTTGTGAACAACAGGGCTGTCAGTACAACAAAAAGTTTAACTGTTTTAATATGATAGCCTGGAGTGTTCATCTTTGATCTTGATGTGGAACAATCCCCCTAAAATAAAAAAAAAGAGTGTCGTTTAGACACTCTTTAATCAGAATTTACATTCTAAACTTAATTGAACACCGCTTATCTAAGTTTAATCATGGAGCCTGATTCAAAAATATTTTTTCCGTCGTTCCACAAGCGGTAGTGGTAAACACCTGCGGAGAGATCCGAAAGGTCAATATTGACCTGTTGTCCGGCATTTCCGCTGACATCGATATTGAATTGCTTTACAATGTTGCCATTGCCATCAAAAATGGCGAATGCTGCATTTGTTAAATTTTCTGATGATATCCAGAGGTTAGTCCTGTCGATGAACGGGTTCGGGCCAATCTTCAGGTTAAAGGCAGTTGCCTCCTGGTCAGCGGCCGGTCCTATCTCCAGTTCATCAAACTTAAGGGTTACATGGTTAGCGATTTCTCCTTCCGCACCAATGAAGTGTGTTCCGGAAATGTTGCCTAATCTAACGGCGTCTGTACCCTGAACATTAAGTTCGAATTCAATTGTTACATTCTCGACATTTTTCAGAAGATCAGAATCGACCCAGGTAATTAATAACTGGTTGCCTTCAATGTTGAACTCCACCGGCAGCTCACTGTTTACATCAGTGACTGTAACGCCTTCAGGGATGGCAAGGTTGAGATGGAAGCCTCCAAGCGCGTCAGCCGAGTTGATCTCGAGGGAGTAATTATAAACTTCAGATGCAGGAACGGATGCTTTCAGGTACTCAACAGGTGTGTAGGGGAAATTTTTATCAGGAATGAACTGCCCTCCAACATCTCCGGTGGAACTTGATCCTATTCCACCGCCGCCTCCGTCCCTGGAAGAGGTTACGCTAACGGGTACCGTTTCAAATACCCAGTCGCCTACGGGGAAAGGATAGCCGTAATTGAACCATCCAACAACGATAGTGAAATAATCATCCCAGGTCACAGCCCCGTCTCCGTCAACATCGGCGGCTAGCTCCTGGATGTCGTTGAAAGTGTACATGTTGTAAAGGTTCAACATGATCAGGAAAGCATCTCCAAGGTCTATGCCACCTGCCGGAAGGTCAGTAGAGGCCGTCATGAGATAATCGCCGGTTGTAACATTGGTAAAAACGTATTCCCCTGCTGCATTGGTTGCACAGGAATCAAGAATGTTGCTGTTCAGGTCCATGAGGTAGACAGTAGAGTTGTCCATACCCCAGTTGTCGTGATAAGTAAGGGTTCCTGTAATTTGATTCTGAGCAGTTGACGAGAAGGCTCCGAATAAAAGCAACAGTAAAATTAACTGAATGCGGTTAGTAACTTTTTCCATGATTATAAAATTTTGCGGTGCTCGATGATTGTCTATAGTATCAAATGGATACCTTATTTATGTCCATTTATCACAGAAAATCATGGAAGGTTATACGTTTTTTCAAATTTTTTTCAAATTTTTTTCAAAATGTTATCAAAATATATACGCTTATTCGATGAAAAAGATACATTGCTCAACGACAAAAATAATACAGAAACATTCCAAGATCAAAGAAAATCATACTTTTGTTTCCAAAGCCCGGGGATTCTGGTTGTAATTTTTTTAACAATCTGCTTATAACCGTATTACCTTTTCGGCAAAATCTGATAAAATTCTGTACTAAATGATATACTACAACGATGAAGATATCCTCAGTGGCCTGAAGGTCCAGGATAGAAGTGTAGTGAACTATGTTTACAAGGAATTTTTTCCTACTATCAAGTATCTGATCACAACTAATTCAGGGAGCGAGATAGATGCCGAGGATGTCTTCCAGGATGCTCTGGTTATCATTTTTAAAAAGGTAAGGTCCGATGACCTGATACTTACAAGTTCTTTTAAAACGTATTTGTACTCGGTGTGCAGGAACCTTTGGCTTCAGAGGCTTGATAAAAAAGCTTTCAGCAGTGAGTTCCTGGAACTTGAAAACCTGAATGAGCTGCAGGATACCATCCAGTTTGAGTTCACCGATAATGAGAACGAGAAATACAAGTTGTTTCAGCAACATTTTCTCGAGCTCGGTGAAGATTGCCAGAAAGTGCTGAAGCTGTTTCTGCAGAAGGTGCCCTTAAAGGAGATCGCTGATCTGATGGGTTTTAAAAGTGAAAAATACGCCAAGACTCGTAAGTTCATGTGTAAGGAGAAATTAAAGCAACAGATTATAAACGACCCCAGGTTTAAAAAATTAATGGAAGAATGAACGAACAATTAAGGTATTCCGAAAAGATCGAACATTACTTCGAAGGAGAACTCGATGAAATTGCTATGAGGGATCTTGAATCGGAAATGGATTCAAATCCCAGGCTGGCTTTTGAGTTCAAATTGGAAAAAGATTTGAAAGATGCACTCGAAGATACTGAAGTACTGGATTTCAGGGCCACATTGATCGAAGCCCAGGAAGATTTCAAGAAAGACCAATCCAGAAAAGGCGTGATCAGGCCGCTCACAAGAAAGTACTGGTATGCAGCCGCGTCAGTTATTGTATTGCTGATAGTCGCAGGCTCCATACTTCTTCTCAAACCCTCAGGGTATTCTAATGAGAAGCTTTATGCCATGTATTACGATTCCGGTGAATCTATAAGTATTACAAGAGCAGGAGGGGCCAATGTGGTCGAAGCGCTGCTGCAGTTCCAAAACAAGAATTTTGCAGAAGCCTCTGTGCTCTTCACCGAATTGATGAAGAACGATCCTGACAACATTGCCCTGAAATATTATTCCGGTATTTCAAATATGGAAATTATGGACTATTCTGAGTCGATAAGCCTCTTCAGCGATATAATCAATGAAGGAAATACCCTTTATAAAGATAATGCTGAATGGTACCTTGGCCTTAGTTACCTGGTAACCGACAGAACCGAAAAAGCCAGGGAACAATTCGAGATGATCGCCGAAAACAAAGACCACGATTTTCACAAGGATGCAGAAAGCATACTTCAGAAAATGGCTAAAAACAGTAGCGACACAAATTTTTTAAATAAAATTTTATTTTTTGTATTACCTTTTTGATATTATCTGATTAACTATAGGTTGAAGAAATAATTTATTTGTTTTTTCATGATTTTGGGTTTAAAGTAAAGAGTGCGAAAGCACTCTTTATTTTTTTATGTAAGTCCTGTCTTATTTGCTATTCATATTTATTTTCCTCACGGCATTTGCCCGGTGGGGATTTTTTTTACCTTAGGCACCTGTATGAATAGCAATATGCAGGATAAGCCAAATTATACCTCAGCCTTTCTTGTTGTAGTCGGGTTGTTCTTTATGTGGGGTTTCATGACAGTTCTCAATGATATCCTCATACCTTATTTAAAAGGAGTGTTTGAATTGAACTATGCCAGGGCCATGATGGTGCAGTTCTCTTTCTTCGGAGCATATTTCGTAGGATCATTAGCTTATTTCATTATCTCTGCCACAGCCGGCGACCCGATAATGCGGATCGGATATAAGAACGGGATATTGATAGGTCTGCTAATATCTTCACTTGGAAGCGCCCTTTTCATTCCTGCAGCCAATTATAAAATGTATGGTTTCTTTCTGACGGCACTCTTTATAATGGCACTTGGCTTTACGCTCCTGCAAATAGCAGCCAATCCCTATGTGGCAATACTCGGCCCCGAAAAGTCGGCTTCCAGCCGGCTTAACCTTGCACAGGGATTCAACTCGCTCGGAACAACCATAAGTCCGCTGATAGGCGGATACCTTATATTTAAGTTCTTTATTGGCCCCGAAGGCAGCGCTGATGCGGTGAAGATGCCTTACCTGGTCTTCTCTATTATTTTTCTGCTGCTCGCTGTATTTATAAGGTTCAGCCACCTGCCCCGCCTGACAAGTCCGGTTAATGTCCAACGGTCGGCAGGAGCTTTGAAATACTCCAATCTTACTCTTGGCATTATTGCCATCTTTATGTATGTAGGGGCAGAAGTAAGCATAGGGAGCATACTGATAAGTTATCTTGGGTTGGAAAATATCGCAGGACTCGGAGAGGCCGAGGCTAGTACTTATGTTTCTTTTTACTGGGGCGGACTGATGATAGGAAGATTTCTGGGTGCAGTTTCACTGGCTGATTTTTCGAAAAAAGGGTTGAAGTATTTCCTGATGTTTGCTATACCTTCAGCAGCGTTCCTGGTTATCTGGTATACCAATGGGATACACATCGCTTTAATATACAGTGTTTTTCTCATAGTTAACCTTGCGGCTTTCTTCCTCGGCAGGTCATTGCCCCACAGGACACTTTTCCTGTTTGCCCTGATCAATATTTCCCTTCTGGTCATCACCTTGAGCTCAGAAGGGAAAACAGCTATGTGGTCTGTAATAGGTATAGGCCTCTTCAACTCGATCATGTGGTCCAATATCTTTACCCTTGCCATAGAAGGACTGGGAAAATTTAAAAGCCAGGGTTCTTCCCTGCTGGTTATGGCTATCCTGGGAGGTGCTGTAATTCCAGTGATCCAGGGTGCAGTGGCCGACAGCTATGGCGTCCATGCATCCTTTGCTGTTCCTCTTTTTGCCTTTGCATACCTGGCTTTTTACGGCATT
>CAZXWD010000016.1:7853-29793 GCA_964644135.1 uncultured Bacteroidales bacterium
GCACTTGATGCAGCAGAGGCCGGAGTACGTATCATAGAGGATGATCCCGACAATATGAGCGTTGGTCTGGGAGGTCTTCCCGACAGGGACGGTAAAGTGACCCTTGATGCCTGTATTATGGATCACCTTGGAAATGCCGGTTCGGTGAGCTTTCTTCAGAATATCAAAAACGCAGTGTCAGTTGCGCGGAAAGTGATGGAAGAAACACCCCATGTAATGCTGTCCGGTGAAGGTGCTTACCAGTTTGCCCTTGAACAGGGGTTTAAACACCAGGATCTGTTAACCGAACAATCACTCAGGAAATGGGAGGAATGGAAAAAAGAAAGCCGGTATGAGCCGGTCATAAATGTTGAAAACCATGATACGATCGGTATGCTTGCAATCGACAGCTCCGGTAATATTGCAGGAAGCTGTACCACCAGCGGTGCAGCCTACAAGTATCACGGCAGGGTAGGGGACTCTCCGGTCATTGGTGCGGGAATGTTCGTGGATAATGAAGTCGGCGGTGCTGTTGCCACCGGCCTTGGCGAACTTGTAATGAAAACACTTGGATCATTTTTGATCGTTGAATTCATGCGCCAGGGAATGTTGCCACAGGAGGCCTGCGAAGCAGCATTGAACAGGATTGCCGGCAAGCTTCCTGACTACGGGAAATACCAGGTGGGTTACCTGGCTGTTGATAAATCAGGAAGGCATGGAGCATACTCAATACATAAGGGGTTCAATTATGCATTCATGAACCGTGATGGTAATGAGCTGCTTGATTCTGATTACCTCATAAAAGAGTAAAAATGAAAAATGTCTTATACCTTATTATAATAGGAGTGGTTTTTTCAGCTTGCGGGGGCAGTGAAAAGGATAAAGTAACTGACTATGTGGATACTTTTATCGGTACCGACGGCCATGGTCATACTTACCCCGGAGCCACCCTGCCTTTTGGAATGGTCCAGCTCAGCCCTGATACCCGGAAGGACAATTGGGACGGTTGTTCAGGGTATCACTACTCCGACAGTACCATAATGGGTTTTTCTCATACTCACCTTAGTGGCACAGGGGTGGGGGATTACGGTGACATACGAATCATGCCGATGACAGGCAATTTACTATGGAACCCCGGGGATGAATCAAATCCCGAGACAGGATACAGATCAAGGTTCAGTCATGATGATGAAAGTTCCCAACCGGGATATTATTCGGTAATGCTTAAAGATTATGGGATACATGCCTCATTCACTGTAACTGAAAGGGTTGGCCTCCATAAATATGACTTTCCTGAAGGCCGGAAAAAATACATTTTAATTGATCTTGTGGAATCGATAACCAGCGACAGAATAATAGATCTGGAAGTTGAAATACTGAACGACCGGGAGATCAATGGAATGAGGAGAACAGACGGATGGTCGGATGACCAGTATGTCTTCTTTCACGCCATTTTTTCAGAACCTTTTGTTGAATCAGGGGTCATTGTGAATGATTCGGTCATACCTGACCTGATGAAGGCTTCCGGTACCTCAGTCAAGAGCTGGGTGAGCTACAATGAGGACAGCGACGATGAAGTAATGGTTAAAGTTGGCATATCCGCTGTGAGCAAAGAAGGGGCTGCCAGAAACCTTGATGAGGAAATGCCCGGTTGGAATTTTGATAAAATAAGGAGAAATGCCCTGAGAGTATGGGAAGATGAGCTTTCGGTAATAGAAATTGAAGATGACCGTGAAGACCTGAAAACTGTCTTCTATACTGCACTCTATCATTCCTTCCTTGCTCCCAATCTTTATGGTGATGTGGATGGCAGTTACAGGGGCCATGATCTTGAGGTGCATGATGACCCCGGCCATGAAGTTTATACTGTGTTCTCTCTATGGGATACATACAGGGCTGCCCATCCCCTTTATACTATCCTGCAACCTGAAAGGGACCTGGAATTCATTAAGACAATGCTGGATATATACGATAAGGGAGGGCTTTTACCGGTGTGGGAACTGGCTGCAAATGAAACAAACTGCATGATCGGTTACCATTCCATACCTGTTATCGCTGATGCCTACATTAAAGGTATAGACGATTTTGACGTGGAAAAGGCATACGAGGCCATGAAAAAAAGCGCCGGCCAGGATCATTTCGGACTGGACGCTTACAGGAAATATGGTTATATACCTGCAGATGTTGAAGGGGAATCGGTTTCAAAAACCCTTGAATATGCATATGATGACTGGTGTATAGCGGTTATGGCCAATGCATTGGGAGATGAGGATGGATACAGGGAATACCTGCAAAGGGCGCAATACTATAAAAATCTGTTCGATCCCGATACACGCTTCATAAGGGGAAAGAAAAACGGCACGTTTACAACTCCATTTGATCCTACCGAGGTCAATTTTATGCTTACCGAGGCCAATACATGGCAATACACTTTTTATGTTCCCCAGGATATTTCAGGCCTGATCGATCTGATGGGGGGCGATGAAGGTTTTGAAAGGAAACTCGACGAAATGTTTTCTTCTTCTCCCAACCTGGCCGGAAGACAGCAGGCCGATATTACCGGACTTATCGGACAGTATGCACATGGTAACGAGCCCAGTCACCATATGGCCTATCTATATTCCTATATTGGTGAGCCTTATAAAACTCAAAAAATTGTACGGAAGATAATGGATGAACTTTACCATGAAGGCCCTGCAGGGCTTTGTGGGAATGAAGATTGCGGCCAGATGTCGGCGTGGTATGTTTTCAGTTCTATGGGATTTTACCCTGTAACTCCGGGAATGGATTATTATGTCCTGGGAAGCCCCATATTTAATAAGGTAACAATCCACCTTCCAAACGGTGAAGATTTCGTGCTGGAAGCCTTAGGCACCAGCAGCCAGAACAAATACATAACTGCTACGGAGCTTAACGGTGAAGTGCATACTAAAAGCTATATCTTACATGAAGATATATTAAAAGGTGGTAAGTTAACCTTTAAGATGGAAACCCGGCCCAACATGAACTGGGGATTCAGTCTGGAAGACAGGCCTGTTTCGGTTATCGATGATCACCTCATTACACCTGTTCCTTTCATCAGGGCTGATAACAGGATATTCAGGGAACGAATGACACTTGCCCTCGACCATATCAGTGATTCGGCGGTCATCAGGTATTCAACGGGAAATACCATACCGGGAAGGTACTCTCCCTTATATACTGACTCTATCACAATTAACAGGAAGGTTAAGATCAATACCTACGCAACTTTACCAGGGAAAGCTCCTAGTAAAGTGATCAATGCAGAGTTTTTCAGGTTACCACACGATTATACCATACAGATCAAAAATCCATACAGCAGCCAGTATACGGGTGGTGGCGACCTGGCCCTTGTTGATATGATCAGGGGAACAGATAATTTCAGGACCGGCGCCTGGCAGGGATACTATGGCGTAGATATGGAGGTTGTCATAGACCTTGGCGAGAGAAAAAGGATTAATTCTATTAAGGCATCATTCCTCGAAGATCAAAATTCATGGATTTTCAAGCCCGAGGAAGTGATCTTTGAAGTTTCGCAAAAACCTTATGATTTCAAAACAGTGGCCATTATAAGGAACAGATCGCCTGAAAGAATGGATGAACCCGTAATACACGAATATTTAAAGACCCGCCTTAGGCTTACTTCAAGATATATAAAGGTTATTGCAAAAAACATCGGTGTTTGTCCCGAATGGCATAAAGGTGCAGGCAACAAAGCCTGGATCTTTGCAGATGAGATAACAATTAACTAAGGTAAACAGCTTTTTTTAAATTAGGGGATACTTTTTGAAGATCTCCTCCGACCTCATCAGGATATCAACATATTGTGCCCTCCTGTAGGCGAAAGGTTCCTTTATGTTCTTTTTTGACAGTTTCCCCCTAAAGTCATCGAGCCTGGAATAGCCCTTTTTATCCATCCATGCTTCAATGTCTTCAAGCATTTTGGTGACCTGCTTCGGACCATGCTTATAAATAGTGCTTACTGCCTGGACACAATCGGCGCCTGCCAGTATCATCTTTATCACATCATTGCCGCTTAAGATCCCGGTGTTGCTGCAAATACTTGCTTTTACATTATCATAGAGCAATCCGGCAAACCTCAATGGCAGGCGGTTGTCCTGCTCGTTGCTGAGAATATAAGGGTAATGCATCTTTTCATTATCCAGGTCTATGTCGGGCTGGAACAAGCGATTGAATAAAACAAATCCGTCAACACCTGCCTTGTCCATTTCGCCAAGGCAATAGAGAGGGTTAGTATAAAACTCGCTTAACTTGACACTTACAGGGATTTTAACAGATTTTTTCACCCCTTCGAGGGTATCAAGCTGTTCTTTCAATATGGAATTGTCGTCGATATCGAATTCCCTGGGTACAGAATAAAAGTTAAGTTCAAGCGCATCGGCACCTATATCTTCAAGTTTTTTGGCATACTCGTACCAGGTATCGTCGTAAACGGCGTTAACGCTGGCAATCAAAGGAATTTCGATCGATTGTTTCAGTTTTGAGAAGTTGAACAGGAACTCTTCAGGTCCGGCATGTTCAATGTTGGGAAGCATTGAAGAGGCCATTTCCGGGTGGCGGTCGCCATAATCTTCCGAACTTTGATGGTGTTCAAGGTTTTCGAGCTGGATCTGCTCCTCAAAAAGCGACTTATAAACTATGGCGGCAGCTCCTGCCTCCTCCAGCTTTTTAACAAAATTAATATCTGTTACGAGATTACTAGCCCCTATGATTATGGGATTCTTGAGTTTTAAACCCAGGTAATTTGTTGTCAGGTCCATGTTAAGCCTTTTATAATTTACACTCCGTTTTTTTCAAAATCTATTCGGTAAAAATATATAAAGGCGGCTTAATACACAAATACGGTTTTTCAAATACTTTAGGAAAATCAGGTTTGAACTTTCTTTACAGGCGCAGGTTCAAGGGCTTTTCTTATATTATTGAGCATCAATGATATCAATAATAAACTATTGAATCTAAACTCATTATAAATAAGAACGTGCATGTTATTTTTGTAACAATAGAACCGGCATACTGGATAGATTTTATTAATTTCGTTCCAGTTTATTTCACCATAACTCGTACACATATCTAGCATTAAATCAGTTTGTTATGAAAAAGAAGAAATTTATTACCTGCGACGGTAACTATGCGGCATCGCATGTAGCTTATATATTCAGCGAAGTAGCTTGCATCTATCCCATCACCCCATCATCCACTATGGCGGAATACATTGACGAATGGGCTGCCCATGGAAGGAAGAATATTTTCGATGATGTGATCAGTGTAACTGAGATGCAGTCAGAGGCCGGTGCTGCCGGGGCCATGCACGGAGCTTTGCAATCGGGGGCGCTTTGCTCAACATTTACTGCTTCCCAGGGGTTGCTGCTGATGATCCCGAACATGTACAAAATGTCAGGCGAATTGCTACCTGGCGTTTTTCATGTCAGTGCAAGAAGTCTGGCCGCCCAGGCCCTATCGATTTTCGGCGATCACAGCGACGTCATGAGTACACGGCATACCGGCTTTGCCATGCTTGCTACAGGAAGTGTGCAGGAGATCATGGATATAGGAGGGATAGCCCACCTGGCATCAGTAAAATCGAGGGTACCGTTCCTTCATTTCTTTGATGGTTTCCGTACCTCCCACGAAATCCAAAAGGTTGAATATTTTGAGAATGAAGACCTGAAGCACCTGTTCGACTTTCAGGCAGTACAGGAATTCCGCGACAGGGCGCTGAACCCTGAACATCCCGTAACAAGGGGCACTGCCCAGAACCCGGATATTTATTTCCAGTCGAGGGAGGCCGCCAACCGCTTTTATGAACCCATTCCCGATATAGTTGAAAACTATATGCAGGAGATCACGAAGCTTACGGGGCGTGAATACCACCCGTTCAATTATCACGGCGCCCCTGATGCTGAACATGTGATCATTGCCATGGGGTCTGTTACCGATACTATCAAAGAAACGGTTGATTACCTTGTTGCACAGGGCGAAAAGGTAGGCCTCGTTACCGTTCACCTTTACAGGCCCTTCTCAGCCAAATACTTCTTTAAAGCAATGCCGGAATCGGTCAAAAGGATTGCCGTACTTGACAGGACTAAAGAACCGGGGGCTAACGGCGAACCACTGCACCTCGATGTAAAAGACCTGTATTACGGAAAGGAAAATGCCCCATTGATCGTTGGAGGTCGCTATGGACTAAGCTCAAAAGATACAACTCCTTCAATGATCATATCGGTTTTTGACAACCTGAAAATGAAAGAACCCAAAGACCGTTTCACTGTCGGCATTGTGGACGATGTCACCTACCTTTCGCTTCCGCTGAAGCCAGATGTGAGCACTGTGCCGGAAGGTACTTTCGAAGGCAAGTTTTACGGACTTGGTTCCGACGGTACTGTTGGGGCCAACAAGAACTCTATCAAGATCATAGGTGAAAATACCGAGAAATACTGCCAGGCTTATTTTGCATACGATTCAAAAAAATCGGGGGGTATAACCACTTCACACCTGCGGTTTGGAGACAGACCTGTCCACTCAAGCTACCTGGTCAGTTCACCCGATTTCGTTGCCTGTCACGTGCCCTCATATCTCGATAAATATGATATGCTGAAAGGGTTGAAGAAAGGGGGTACATTCTTACTGAACAGCATATGGGATGAGGAGGAAACCAGGAAGAGGCTCCCCGACTCCATGAAAAAATACCTGGCCGAGAACGATATCAATTTTTATATCATCAATGCCACCAAGATTGCAGAAGAGATCGGGCTGGGCTCCAGAACCAACACGATAATGCAATCAGCATTTTTCAAGATATCCAACGTGATCCCTTACGAACTTGCCGTGGAACAGATGAAGGTGATGATCAGGAAGACGTTCGGGAACAAGGGAGAGGATATCGTAAATATGAACAACACCGCCGTCGACAAGGGAGGAGATGTTACCAGGGTTGAGATACCAAAAGAATGGAAGAAGCTCAGCGGTAAGGATAAGAAGGAAGAACTGGATGCCCCTGACTTCGTGAGGGACATTGCCTATCCTATCAATCACCTGAAAGGGGACGACCTTCCGGTAAGTTCATTTGTCGACAGGGAAGACGGCACATTCCCCCCGGGCACGACAGAATTCGAAAAGAGGGGTATTGCCGTAAACGTACCGGAATGGCAGGTTGAGAACTGTATCCAGTGCAACCAGTGCGCCTACGTTTGTCCCCATGCCTGCATCAGGCCATTCCTGCTTACCGACGAAGAACTGGAAAAGGCTCCGGAAGGTACTGAAACACAGAAAACAAAAGGGAAACTGGCAGGTTATAATTTCAGGATACAGGTAAGTGTCCTTGATTGCACCGGATGCGGAAACTGCGCCGATATCTGTCCTTCCAAAGAGAAAGCCCTCATAATGAAGCCTCTGGGATCGCAAATGGATGAGGTTGAAAGATGGGATTATATGGAAAAGAACGTTACCTATAAGGAAGACCTTGTGGAGAAAGACAAATCGGTGAAGAACAGCCAGTTTGCACAGCCGCTCTTTGAATTTTCCGGTGCCTGTGCGGGATGTGGTGAAACACCTTACATCAAACTCATAACACAGTTGTACGGGGAAAGAATGATAATCTCCAATGCGACTGGATGTTCTTCAATCTATGGAGGATCGGCACCTTCTACACCCTACCGTCAGCATCATGAAAGCGGTCATGGACCAGCCTGGGCCAATTCGCTTTTTGAAGACAATGCTGAGTATGGATTCGGCTTTACCATTGCGATCAGGAAACTAAGGGACCGCATGGCCAACAGGATGAGCGAAGCTATGAGCAACGGTATCGACGAGAACCTTAAAAATGCCTACCAGGAATGGATTGAAGGCATGAATGATGCAAAGCTATCAAAAGCAGCAACAGACAAGATGCTTCCGCTCCTTGAAAAATCAAAGGACAAGATCGCCAAAGAGATTCTTTCGCTCAAACAATACCTCATAAAGAAATCGATCTGGGTATTTGGCGGTGATGGATGGGCATACGACATAGGCTATGGCGGACTTGACCATGTAATTGCCTCAGGAGAGGATATTAACTTGCTGGTTCTTGATACCGAAGTATACTCAAATACAGGTGGCCAGGCCTCTAAAGCAACACCCGTGGGTGCTGTCGCGAAATTTGCCGCTTCAGGAAAGAAGGCCAGGAAAAAGGATCTTGGAATGATGGCCATGACCTATGGCTACGTTTATGTTGCCCAGGTTGCAATGGGAGCTAACTATAACCAGTATTTCAAAGCCCTGAAAGAGGCAGAAGCCTACCAGGGGCCTTCGATTATAATCGCATATTCGCCTTGTATCAATCATGGTATACGTGCAGGTATGGGCAAGACCCAGGAAGAGATGAAACTTGCCGTAGATTCGGGTTACTGGCAGCTTTACAGGTATAACCCGGCTCTTGAGTTCGAAGGAAAGAACCCGTTCATACTCGACTCGAAAGAACCCGACTGGAGCCAGTTCAGCAATTTCCTGGATGGCGAGGTCAGGTATACCTCATTGAAGAAAGCCTTCCCAGCCGAAGCCGCAAGGCTTGGAATAGAGGCTGAAAAGAATGCCAAATGGCGTTATGAGAGTTACAAGCGATTAGCCGCTATGGATTTTTCAAACTAAAATGATACCTTTTTCTTGTATATTTTTGAGCCGGATTAAAACGATCCGGCTCTTTTAATTTATTAAACAATCAACGGCATGAAAAGACTACTTGTATTCCTTGCTCTCTTAGCAATATTCTCCAGTTCCTGTCAATTTCAAAGCAAAAATGAATACACGCATTCCTCTAATGAGCGGATGCTGATGGCTACTCTTTATCAGCAAAAAGCCGCGGAAAATGATGCACTTTACCTGCAGGCTTACAACATAGCTACCATAATGATCTATGATGAACTCAATAAAACTGTGAATAAGAAACGCGCTATTATAACTGATATTGATGAAACAGTTCTTGATAACAGTCCATACCAGGCTAAATGCATACTTGAAGGGATCAGTTATCCCGACAAATGGGATGAGTGGTGCATGCTTTCCCAGGCTCAGGCTCTTCCGGGGTCACAAAAGTTCCTGAATTTTGTTGCCTCGAAAGAGATAGAAATATTCTACGTAACTAACCGGAAAGAGCACCTCAAAGGAGCTACCATCGAAAATCTTAAGAGAAGGGGGTTCCCTTATGCCGACAAGGACCACCTTTCTATGAGGACTTCCACCACCAGCAAGGAAAGCCGAAGGAACAGCATTGAAGAAAATTATCGCGTAGTAATGCTGTTGGGCGATAACCTCGGGGATTTTTCAAAGGTTTTCGAAGGCCGGTCTTCTGATGAGAGAAAAGAGATGGTTGACAAGCTGGAATCAAGCTTCGGCAGAAGATTCATAGCATTCCCCAACCCCATGTACGGGAGCTGGGAGAATGCCATATATGATTATAAAACGGATACTACAGCAAAGGCGAAAGCCGCTATGAGGATCAAAGCCCTCGAATCGTTCTGATCTATTCTATTTGAGCCTTATTTCAAAAGGCAGCCTTGCCTGGGTGCCTTCCATCTCCTGCACCTTTTTGAGGTACTGGTAGATGTAGTAGTTATCACCCAGCTCGTTAGCAAGTAAACGGGTTTTGGCATTACCTGAAATTTCTTCGATCAGTTGCTGGAAAGGATCTTTCTGTTGAGGCAGTTCATACAGGCGGTAATCTTCGATTTCAGCCATTTCAGCGGCGATTTCAATGGCTCTTTTTATTCCGCCTATCTCATCAACCAGGTTATTTTCAAAAGCATCTCTGGCTGCCCAAACCCTTCCCTGGGCAAGTTCGTGAACCTCATCACGTGTCATTTCCCTGCCTTCGGCCACCAGTCTGAGAAAATCTTCATATATCATGCCGATCTCACGCTCAAGAACTTGTTTCTGATAATCGGGCAGTGGTCTGCTTACAGTAGGGAAATCGGAGTTTTTGTTCGTATTGGCATAATCGAAGGTCATACCAAGCTTATTGTTGAAAAAGCCTTTCATGTTGGGGATCAAGCCAAAAACGCCAATTGAACCGGTGAGGGTCATTTCATCGGCAAGTATTTTATCTGCGGAACATGAAATCCAGTAGCCTCCTGAGGCGGCCAGGTCACTCATAGATACGATAACAGGCTTTGTATCATTTGCTAATTCTATTTCCCTTCTTATTACTTCTGAAGCAAGCGCATCACCGCCCGGTGAATTGACCCTCATCACAATGGCTTTTACCTTATCGTCTTTTCTGGCTTTCCTTATGGCCTTGGAGATCCTTTCGGAACCAATGGTCATGTCATCTCCTTCACCGCCCATTATCGTACCCACTGCATAAACGACGGCAATTTTTTCACGGGCGATCCTTTTATTTTCCTTGTCGGGAAATTTAGCGTCAACGTAATTGCCCATTTTAACCATTTCAAGGTCGTCATCCGGTTCGATACCTGCCAGCCTTTTGAGTTCGGCATTCATCTCATCGGGATGGAAAAGACCGTCGACTATAAACAGATCCCTGGCTTTCTCCGCATTGAGTGCGTCAAGGTCATCAGCTATCTTGTTCAGTTCTTCCACCGACATATTCCTGCTCTCGGCAATATCTGCCGACATCTTGTTCCAGATGCGGTTAATGTAGAGTTCTATCTGTTCTCTGTTTGCCTCACTCATTTTATCGTAAAGCAGAGGCTCTGCTGCACTTTTATATTTTCCGGCCCTGATGACTTCAACGTCAATATCCAGTTTTTCAAGGGTGCCTTTTATGAAGAGCAGTTCAGCACTTATACCTTTCAGCTCGACCATGCCGTCGGGATGGAGGTAAACATGGTCAGCCGCCGAACCCAGGTAATAAGCAGTCTGGGTGAGAATATCAGCATAGCAAACTACGAATTTACCTGATTCCTTGAAGTCAAGGATCGCCTGCCGCAGCTCTTCAAGGATGGCAGTCCCTGTTGGAACAACAGAAAGGTCGAGATAGATCCCTTTGATCCTGTCGTCCGTTGCAGCTTTGTCGAGGTATTTAAGCAAGTCGTTCAGGCCAAGTGCTTTTTCTATGTTAAATGAGGATCCGAAAGACGGGAACATCTGTTTCTGGGTCCTGTCGTAAACAGGATAGTTCAGCTCCATTTTGAGGATCGAGTTATCCTTCACTTCATATGTCTCCTTCTCTGCAAAGGATATGATGGAAGCTATTACTGCTATAAAAATGAAAAAAGCGATGATAAGGGTTATGATGAAACCCAGCATCGATGCGAACATAAATTTGAAAAAGTCTTTCATGATAATTATTTTTTGTTGTAAAACTTGAGTTCAAGCTTTTTGCCGTTAAAAACGGCATATGAAAAATTCGTTATCCAGTCGCCCAGCAATATCAGGCGTGAACCATCGCTAAGCTCTTTGTCGGTAGGGAGGTGCCGGTGGCCGAAAATGTAATAATCGGCATTCGTACCTTGTTTTACAAGACTTTGTGCATACTTATACAGCATTTCATCTTCTATCCGGCTCCCTTCTTCTTTCTTGCCCTCTTTTATAATATTGGCGGTTCTGCTCTTTTTTGAGAAATACAACGCCATTCCGGCACCCAGATCAGGATGAAGCCATCTGAAAAGCCATTGGTTCACCCTGTTCTCAAAAATTTTTTTAAGGAACTTATAGCCGTTATCGCCTGGCCCGAGCCCATCGCCGTGTCCAAGATAAAACTTCTGGCCGTTAAAGTCAAATACTTCAGGGTGACGGTGAAGGATGATATTTATTTCTTTCTCCAGGTAATTGAAAGCCCAGATATCGTGGTTCCCTTTGAAAAGATGAACAGGGATCCCTGCATCGGTTATTTCCGCCAGTTTACCCAGTAGCCTTACATATCCTTTTGGTACCACACTTTTGTATTCGAACCAGAAATCGAAAACGTCGCCCATGAGAAAGATCCTGTCGGCCTCTTCCTTGACATCATTTAGCCAGGAAACGAGATTTTTCTCTCTTCCGAGGCTTGTTTTATGGTCGGGAATACCCAGGTGAAAATCTGACGCGAAGTATATATTTTTAGATTTTTCCAATTACTGAACTGCCTGGTTTGTTAATAAATTACAATAATACTAAAATAGCTCCAGCAGTGAAAGCCCGGTTATTCAAACAATCTGCTGATACGTTCTTCAAGTTCTTGTATCTTACCGGTTTTCATTATAATCTTTCCTTCCCTGTCGATCAGAAAAGTGTAAGGAAGATCTTCTGGAATATTGTACATAAAAGATACGGGTGAACCCATCCCTGAAAGATCACTTACATTGATCCATTCAAGCTTATCGATCCTGATTGCTGCTTTCCACATTTCTTCATATTTATCAAGTGAAACAGCATATACCTTCAAACCTTTATTTTTGTATTTATTGTAGAGCTTAACCAATTGCTGATTAGCTTTTCTTGAAGGGGCATCTGATGATGCCCAGAAATACAACACTACCGGGTTTCCTTGCAGGGAGCTCAGCTTGACCGTTTCGCCAGAGGGCGTTTCGAGTTTAATTTCAGGAGCCTCCCTGCCTGCGGCAAGCCTTTCGCTGGCCAGGTTCTTAACCTTTACACGGTACCGTGCCTGTTCAACCCTGAAATGATGATCCTTTACATGCTTGTTTTCAGGATATAATTCCATCAACGCAGAATCTACCAGGGCGAAGATCTCAAAATCGTCATACTGGTCAAAAACTTTTTCTGTAACAAACCTGCGGTTCAACATGATGAGGTTTGCCAGTGAAGCAGGCTCTGATTTCACCAAATTGTTTACGAATGATTTATGTTCGCTTACCAGGGAATCAAGGGTTCTTGCATAACGGTGATCATTCAGGGCCTGGTTGAAAGAAAGGTCGTAAGCTTTGGCCTTTTCCTCTAGCTCTGCCTTTCGCTTATTGTAAGCCATTTCAAAGTCCCTGAGTTTTTCTGATCCCGGCGATCCCTCTACTGAATAACCGGTCCTGATATTTTCCTTATCGCTGCGGATAATTGCCTTCTGCCCAGGTTTCAGTACCAGTGTGAGGTAATTGCCCTGGTCCTGCTTGAGGAGAAAGATCCCCGGTTGCTCAAGGTCGATTGAGTGCTTGAAACAACCATCCTCGTCAAGTTTGAGCGTATCAAGAGGTGTAAAGGTACGCACCTCCACTTCATTAAATATCAATCTTTTACCCGAAAAATTGGAAAAACAGCCTTCAACTCGTGTATTGTCCCGGTTAAAGAGGTTATGGTGGCAACCCGGTAATGAAGTGATCAGTAGTAGAGTAATAAGAATTTTGAAGGTAGTACGTTCCATGGTCTCAAACCTGTGTGACGAATTCCTTTATGATTGTTGTGAGCTTTGGCTCCGCAAGGCTTGCTGCATCAATAACATCATCATGACTGATTTTCACGATCTTTCCCTCAACACCAAGATCTGAAACAACTGAGAACGCAAGGATTTCCAATCCTTCTTTACGGGCTGAAATAACTTCGGGAACGGTTGACATCCCGACAGCATCAGCGCCTATGGTCCTGAGGTACTTGTATTCTGCAGGAGTTTCAAAAGTAGGCCCTGTAACACCTGCATAGGTTCCTGTTAAATACCTGATACTTCTTTTCCCTGCAATCCGTGAAGCAAGTGACACATACTCCTTATTGTAGGCATTGCTCATGTCGATGAACCTGTTGCCCTCTTCCTTTTTAAAAGGCCCGGTCAGGGGATTATCATTCATAAGATTGATATGATCAGTTATGATCATGATGTCACCCACTTCAAAAGAAGGATTCAGGCCTCCCGAGGCGTTCGATACTATTAATGTTCTGATGCCAAGGGATTTGAAAACTTTAACCGGGTAGGTTAAGTTTTCCATGGAATATCCTTCGTAATAATGGTGCCTGCCTTTCATGGCAATAACAGGTACACTGTTAAGATACCCGAATATTAGTACACCGTGATGTCCTTGTACTGTTGATTGCTGAAAACCGGGCAGTTCGCTATAGGGGATTTCCAATTCTATCTCCATTTCACGGGTCAGTCCTCCCAGTCCTGTGCCCAGGATAATTGAGATTGCTGGTTTTAATCTTGTTTTCCTTGATATAATATCAATGCTCTGGGAAATATTTTCTGACATATTCCAATACACATTTATCAAACCTGGCATCATCACATTTATGGAAATTCACCCTGATCGGAATGTAATAAATCGGAAGATCCGCAAGGGAACTTGAAAATTCCGGACGATCCAGTCTCATGGCATCTTTTTCTGTTGTGTAAATAATTTTATCCCTTGCAAAGATATCATTAAATGATTCAATGATCTTGCTGAGGTCGTTACTGTCGTACCGGTGATGATCGGGAAACTCAATTGTGATAAGTTCATGGCACATATTGCTCAGGTATTCCTGCAGCGGGTAAGGATTTGCTATACCTGTAAAGAGCAGGATGTAATTGTGTTTCTTTTTTCTGGGTGAAGTTTGCTTTGCCGGGTAAAGCGGCACAGGATCATCGTATGAAATGAAAGAGAATAAAAGCTTCTGATGGGCCCTTGGTTTTATTAAATTCTGGATCCTTCTTCGGGTAAGGGGTGAAAGGACACTGGGAGTCTTGGTCACTACAATGATATCAGCTCTTTTAGCATTTTTACCCGGTTCCCTGAGTTTACCGGTGGGCAGCAGGTAGTCTTCCTTGTAAAGGTTATGGAAATCTGTTAGAAGAATGGATAGGCCCGGTTTGACATACCGGTGCTGAAAGGCATCGTCGAGAATTACAATGTCAGGCCGGGGGTCGAGCTTTCCCAACTTTTCGATGCCCCTTTTCCTTTTAGAATCTACGGCAACAATAGTTTTATCGAATTTCCTCGAATACTGCAGGGGTTCGTCACCAATCTCCCTCTCGGTCGACTCTTTTGAAGCAACAATGAATCCTCTCGTTTTTCTTCTGTATCCCCTGCTCAGAACAGCAATTTTGAAATTTTCGCGCAGCAGCCTTACAAGGTACTCCACATGAGGGGTTTTTCCGGTACCACCCATCGACAGGTTGCCTACTGAAATAACGGGAAAATCGTATTCGGCCGGTTTGATGATTTTCAGGTCGAAAAGAAGGTTCCTGACAAATACCACGAAACCATACAACAACGAGAATGGAAATAGTAGAATTTTCATGAATCCGATTGGCTGCAATTTACAAATAAATTAGAAGGGATAGGTAAGGTTAACTTTAAATAATTGTAAATAATAATCAAATCCATACGCAAATTAATAAAATACCAACAAATAATAGATAAGGCATATGTTGTGTAAACATAATAATAGGGGTATCAGGCTGTTCATTTATGGTTAACTTTGATAAAAATTTCCCGAAATGAAGATATCTGAACTTATCAGGCCGATCGAGGAACTGGCGCCACTTTCCCTGCAGGAATCGTATGATAATTCAGGGCTCACAATAGGATCGCCCGGCCAGGAAGTCGAATCAGCCTTAGTAACCCTTGATGTAACTGAGGATGTGGTTGATGAAGCAATAAAGAATGGCTGTTCCCTGATAATATCCCACCATCCGGTAATATTCGGTTCACTTAAAAGGATCAACTCTAATTCACCGGTAGGAAAAATTATTTTGAAGGCCATTAGGAACGATGTAGCACTTTACGGAGTGCATACCAACCTCGATAATGTTACAGGTGGCGTGAATTCGATGATCGCAGAGAAAATTGGATTGAAGAACCTCTCGATACTGAAACCGATTAAAGGGTTGCTCAGGAAGCTGGTTACTTTCTGTCCGGATGACCATGCGGAAAAGGTAAGAAAAAGCCTGTTCGAAGCCGGCGCCGGAGTAATCGGTAATTATGACAGCTGCAGCTATAATGTTGAGGGTTATGGCACATTCAGGGCCGGTGAAGGCGCTGACCCATTTGTAGGGGAGATAGATAAAATACACCATGAAAAAGAAGCCAGGATAGAGACCGTCTTTCCTCAATACCTTGAGAGGGTGGTCCTGAAGGCACTTTTTGAATCTCATCCTTACGAAGAGGTAGCTTACGACATATATCCCCTGGAAAATGAATTTCCGGTTGTGGGTGCCGGTATGGTGGGTGAATTAGCTGATCCTGAGAGTGAGGAACATTTTCTCACCAGAATGAAAGAGGTGTTCGGGGTTCCTGTAATCAGGCATACCGCTCTGAGGGGCGAAAAGATCAAAAGGGTGGCATTCTGTGGCGGCTCGGGAAGCTTCCTCATCTCACCGGCAATTGCATCCGGCGCGCAGGTTTTCCTGACAGGCGATATTAAATATCACCAGTTTTTTGACGCCGATCACAAGATTATTATTGCTGATGTAGGGCATTTTGAGAGTGAACAGTTTACCAAAGATTTAATTTTTAGGATACTTAAGGATAAATTTCCTAATTTTGCACTCCGAATTTCGAAAACTGATACAAATCCCGTTAATTATCTCTGAAATATGGCAAAGAAGGTGGATTCAAAGGGTGTAACGACCATTAAACAAGAAGAACCAACCGACGAAGCGGTACAGAAAAAGGTAGAAAACACGCTGGTTTCCCTGTACAAAATTCAGCAGCTTGATTCCCAGATCGATAAGATCAGGATGATCAGGGGGGAATTGCCTCTTGAAGTACAGGATCTTGAAGATGAGATCATAGGTCTTGAAACAAGGATCGATAACTATAAATCGGAATTGGAATCCCTTGAACAGTCGATAAACGAGAAAAAACAGTCGATCAAAGACAGTGAGGCCCTGATAAAAAGATACGAAGAACAGCAGATGAATGTAAGGAACAACAGGGAGTACGACTCGTTGACCAAGGAGATAGAATTCCAGTCGCTTGAGATGCAGCTTGCAGAAAAGAGGATCAATGAATACTCAGAATCGCTGGAAAAGCGGAAAGAAGAAATTGCCAACTCAGAGGAGATCCTCTCTGAGAGGAGAAAAGATCTGGATGTAAAGAAATCGGAACTGGATGATATCATCGAGGAAACCGAAAAGGATGAAAAGGATGTGGCCAAGACTTCAGAGAACCTGAAAAAGGAGATAGATGAAAGGCTTTACACGGCATACAACCGTATACGCAAGAATGCAAGGAACGGCCTTGCCGTGGTACCTATCGAAAGGGATGCCTGTGGGGGTTGTTTTAACAAGATCCCACCGCAGCACCAGCTTGATATAAGGATGCATAAAAAGATCATTGTTTGTGAGTATTGTGGTCGTATCCTCGTGGATTCGGAAATTGCCGAAGCCGTTAAGAAAAAGTAAAATAACTGATTATCAATCTATACGAAAGCTGCCTGATCGTCAGGCAGCTTTTTTTGTAACCTTATTTCCTGTTCCGGCGTCAAATAATTGGTTAACTTTAATTCGCAGAATTAAGAATGGAAAATAACAAAGGGATATACAGGAGTCGTACCGATGTGGTTATCGGAGGTGTGGCAGCAGGAATTGCCAATTCACTGAATATTGATCCGGTCATCGTCAGGCTGATCTTTATTCTGTTATTGATTTTTGGCGGTTCAGGCCTATTGCTTTATATAATTCTGTGGATTGTTCTTCCGGAAGAAAGATATAACCAGGCTCAATCATATTCTGAAAATTCAAGAAACATGGAAACAGAACCCAAAACAAATCCTGAACAGGAAAAAAGGGCAACACCAAATGTTCCGCCCAAACAGAAAAACGACGGAAACCTCATCGCAGGGATCATACTTATAGCCCTGGGCGCCATCTTTCTGCTGGAAAGGTGGGTGAGGTGGATCGACTTTGCCGACCTCTGGCCATTGATACTCGTGGTTGCAGGGATTGTGTTGATCCGGAATAGTTATGTTAAATCAAAATAATAAGCCATGAGCTTCAAGAATGCATTCTGGGGGATCTTGCTCGTTGCCATAGGGGCATTGTTCCTGCTTAAAAATCTCGACCTGATCTATTTCAGCTGGTGGGATATGTGGCGTTTGTGGCCGGTGCTGCTTGTGTTTATAGGAATTTCGATCCTTCCTGTCAAGGCAGGGATCAAAGTGTTATTATCCCTGGTAACGGTCCTTATCGCTGCCCTGATATTGATCTCGAATCCCTCCTGGGGTCCCCGGTGGCCTTTCGACATTCGATGGGAATCAAGGTCGGACAGGACAGAGGAACGCGAAGGAAGACGAATTGAGGACCAACAGATCTCAGAGGCTTTTGATCCGATCACAACCGAGGCCCTGCTTGATTTTGACGCTGCAGCGGGTGATTTCAATATTGATGGGATCACAAGCGAACTTTTTGAGTTTGAAAAAGAGGGCAACCTGGGCCAGTATAGTTACTCGCTTAAGGATATGGGCAGCAGGAAAGAAGTGCATATTACACTTGACAAAGTCAGGGGCAACCGCAGGAGTATCAGGAATGAGGTAAACCTGAGCCTTAATCCCACTCCGGTATGGGATATGAACATCG
The DNA here is from genome assembly GCA_964644135.1 of uncultured Bacteroidales bacterium. Taxonomy (GTDB): domain Bacteria; phylum Bacteroidota; class Bacteroidia; order Bacteroidales; family JAGOPY01; genus CAZMOK01. The sequence continues at coordinate 26,287 of CAZXWD010000016.1, forward strand.
ATGTAGGGGCCGCAGAGATAGATCTCGACTTAAGGGATTTCCAGATAAAAGAATTAAACATCGACGGGGGAGCCTCATCAGTGGATATCTATCTTGGTGACTTATACACAACAACCACAGTGAACATCAATGCCGGCGTTACCTCAATTACAGTGAGGATACCTGAAACAGCCGCATGTGAGCTTAATACGGATGCCATACTGACAGCAAAAAACCTTGATGATTTTACCAAAGTAACATCAGGTACCTATGTAACCGACAATTTTGAGGATGCTGAAAAGAACTTCGTTATCAATGTAGAGGTTGCTGTATCGAGCCTGACAATACGAAGGTACTGAGATGTATTCCTGATATGCAACAGAACCGGATACTTGCCTGTGATATCCATTTTCTGAATTGATTGGCATTTTAGGATTGTCAGACCTATTATTTGTCTATTTTTGTGCATTCTGCTAAAAATAGTTAGTGTCTGATGAGAAAATTACTGCTTATCGCTTTCTTTGCTCTTATTTCGAACATTTTACTTTCTCAAACGGGTATCATAAGGGGGTTTGTATATGAAAAAAGCACCGGAGAACCTGTTATTTACACCAATGTGTACCTCCAAAATACCTCCCTGGGCTCTTCAACGGATATAAACGGATATTTCCAGATCTCAAAAATTCCGCCGGGCGAGTACACACTCATAGTCACCTATCTTGGGTTTGATACACTCAAAATGCCGGTTTATGTTCAGGCTGATGATATCATCACTGAACAGCTCTATCTTACCGGAGGTACGGTGAACCTGAAGACTTTTAATGTATCGGCCGAAAGGATAGAAGCCACAACCGAGACCAGGACTTCAGTGGTCAAGATCACCCCAAAGGAGATCAACCAGATACCCTCCATTGGTGGCCAGCCCGACCTGGCCCAGTACCTCCAGGTTTTACCAGGGGTAGTTTTTACCGGTGACCAGGGTGGCGAGCTCTATATACGGGGAGGATCCCCCATTCAGAACAAGGTATTGCTTGATGGAATGACCCTTTACAAAGCATTCCATTCAATAGGTCTTTTCTCTGTTTTTGAGACTGACATTATCAGGACGGCGGATATTTATACCGGAGGTTTCGGCGCAGAATACGGCGGCAGGATATCATCTGTAATGGATATACGCACACGCGACGGCAATGCGCAGCATATTTCAGGAAAGGTTTCCGCCAGTACTTTCGGGGCCGGACTGCTGGTGGAAGGCCCGATCGTCAATCCCGTAAAGAACGAATCGGGCGGCGGTTCATCCTTTATTCTTTCCTTTAAGAACTCATATCTGAAAGAAACATCCAAAACCCTTTATGACTACGCTGATACCAACGGCCTTCCATTTAATTTTACTGATGTTTACGGGAAGATCACCCTCCATTCCAAAAACGGCAGTAAAGTGAACTTCTATGGTTTCCATTACCGCGACAATGTTGATGATTTCAAGGCTATTTCTGACTTCAACTGGAAGTCAACCGGCTTTGGTGCCAATTTCCTGGTCATTCCCGGACGTTCACCGGTGCTTATAGAAGGGCATATTGCCTACAGTGATTACAAGATGGCACTCACCGAAGACTTGAGCCCTGAAAGGACAAGTTCGATAAATGGATTTGACATCGGGCTTGATTTTTCATATTTCTTCGGTAGGGACGAACTTAAATATGGCATACAGCTTCTGGGATCTACCACAGATTATTATTTCATAAACGCGGCCAACAGGGTAATACAGCAACGGCAAAACACTACTGAAATAGGAGCTTTTTTAAAATATAAGGCCGTCGTAGGAAAGTTCATAATAGAGCCGAGTTTCAGGCTGCAATGGTATGCATCACTGTCGGAAATGTCACCTGAGCCCAGGCTGGCTATAAAATACAATGCCACCGATGCTTTCAGGATCAAATTCGCCGGGGGCATGTATTCACAGAACCTGATCAGTGCCAGGTCCGACCGTGATGTTGTGAACCTTTTTTACGGCTTCCTGTCGGGGCCTGATAACCTTCCGGCAAGGTTCGACGGTGATGAGGTGACTTCAAAACTGCAGAAAGCATCCCACCTTATCCTTGGGTTTGAGGCCGATCTTTCAAGCAATCTAAAAGCTAATGTGGAAGGCTATTACAAGTACTTTAGCCAGCTTACCAACCTGAACAGGAACAAAATATTTGATGAAAACAAGGCCCCTGAAAAGCCCGACCTGCTCAAAAAAGATTTTATCATAGAAAAGGGAAATGCTTACGGTATAGACTTAACGCTTAAATACGAGGAGAGGCGTTACAACTTATGGGCGGTATATTCTTATGGGATTGTCGACAGGTACTATGAGAACATTGAGGGTGAGCTCGAACATTATCATCCCCATTTCGACCGGAGGCATAACGTGAATCTTGTGGCCACAGTAATACTGGGCGATAAATTCGACTGGGAGATCAGCGGCAGGTGGAACCTTGGTACCGCATTTCCGTTCACACAAACCCAGGGATACTACGAGAAGATCAACTTTGACAAAATTTACACCGATTATACCGATCAGAACGGTGAACTGGGCTTTCTGTATGCCGATCTTAACGGTGGAAGGCTTTCTGATTATCACCGCCTCGACATTAACATAAAGAAAAGGTTCCTTTTAAGCGAGCGGTCATCTATTGAGGTGGATGCCAGTGTGGTAAATGTTTACAACAGGAAAAATGTATTCTACATAGACCGTCTCACTCAGGAAACAATCTATCAGCTACCGATAATGCCCAGCCTGGGCATTACCTGGCGTTTTTAATGTATAATCAACGATCAGGCCAATATGAAAACCAGTATTTCTTACAGGTATTTGCTGCTTATCCTGGCAGTATTGCCATTTACATCATGTATGAACGGAAAAAAAGAGGTTTCTATGAATGCTCCCGATGCCAAAAAGATCAACAAAGAACTTACTATTCATGGTGATACAAGGATTGATCCCTATTACTGGATGAATGAAAGGGAAGATCCGGCAGTCAAAGCTTACCTTGAAAAGGAGAATGAATACACCAAAACGGTAATGCAACATACCGGGAGGTTGCAGGAAGAACTCTACGACGAAATCGTGGGGAGGATAAAACAGACCGATATGTCGGTACCCTACAAACTGAACGGCTACTATTACTATACAAGATACGAGGAGGGTAAGGAGTACCCCATCTTCTGCAGGAAAAAGGGCACCCTGGATTCAGGAGAGGAGATCATGCTTGATGTGAATGAAATGGCCGAAGGGTACAGTTATTACCAGGTGGGAAGCCTCAAGGTGAGCAGTAACAACAATCTGCTTGCTTTTTCGGTAGACACCCTCAGCAGGAGGATCTATGATGTTTTTGTCAAAGACCTTACAACCGGGAAGATACTTCCCGGAAAACTGGAAGGTACATCGGGTAACCTCGACTGGGCCAACGACAACGAAACACTCTTTTATGTAACCCGCGACGAAACGCTGAGACCAGAGAAGATCTGGAGGCACAGGATCGG